>CAZPMV010000211.1:0-5731 GCA_964587335.1 uncultured Anaerolineales bacterium | reverse complement strand
AGGTGGTCGCAACAAGACCAACCGACCACGCGACCAACGAGACAAACCGACCGAACGACCAGGGGTGAGCATGAGCAGCAGAATCAGAGTGGGTGTGGTCTTTGGCGGCAAGAGTGGTGAGCACGAGGTCAGTTTGTTGTCTGCTCGCTCGGTGATGGATGCCATTGACAGAGACAAGTACGACGTGGTGCCCATCGGCATTGACAAACGGGGACACTGGTTGACCAACGGCGATCCGATGCGGCTGCTGAGCGAGAGCGCGGCTGACGAGCGGACGCAACAATCATCACGGGCCGCACACATCGTGCCCCTTGCTGCCACTCGACGCGAACTGGTACCCGGCACGCAGCGGGCCGGCTTCCCCCAGGTGGACGTCATCTTCCCCGTCCTGCACGGGCCGTTCGGCGAGGATGGCACCGTGCAAGGGTTGCTGGAGCTGGCCAACATCCCCTACGTAGGGGCAGGCGTAACAGGCTCGGCGGTGGCGATAGACAAGGCCATCTTCAAGGACGTGATGCGAGCTCACAGGTTGCCGATCACGGACTATCTGCTGTTCAAGCGCAGAGAATGGGAGGCTGATCCGGAGGCAGTGATGGACCAGGTCGAGGCAGCATTGCACTATCCGGTGTTCACCAAGCCAGCCAACCTGGGTTCTAGCGTGGGCATCAGCAAATGCCACGACCGGGCGGGGCTGGCAATAGGGCTGGTCGACGCGGCGCGCTACGACCGCAAGCTGCTGGTCGAGGCTGCCGTGCCCGCCGCCCGTGAGATCGAGGTCAGCGTGCTGGGGAACGACGCTCCCATCGCCTCGCTGCCGGGCGAGATCATCCCCAGCCGGGAGTTCTACAGCTACGAGTCCAAGTACATTGACACTGGCGATGAGGCATCGGAATTGCTGATCCCCGCGCCGATTCCAGCGGAGGCTACCGAGCAGGTACGGGATCTGGCAGTGCGTGCTTACCTGGCGATCGACTGCGCCGGGATGGCACGGGCCGATTTCTTGCTCTCCGACGAAACGGGAGAGCTGTACGTCAACGAACTGAACACCATCCCGGGATTTACGGCCATCAGCATGTACCCGAAACTGTGGGAGGCCAGCGGCATCCCCTACCCCGAGCTGATTGATCGCCTGATTGAGCTTGCGCTGGAACGTTACGAGGAAAAGAAGCAATCGCGGACATCCTACAGTCCACCTGAGAGCAGAGTCAAGGAGTGAGAGATGCCCCCTAGCCGCCCACGCCGCCGCCGAAGGACGCGCCGCTACGACATCAGTGTACCCCTGGCACCGCTGGCAGGCCTGCCTGCTCTGCGGGCAGGGCAGCGGCTGCGCGGCAGTCACTGGAGCGGGACCAAGATTGTCAGCATGCTGTTGCTGGGCATGCTGGCTGCGGCGCTCTACCAACTCTCCAACAGCTACGCCTTCTTCGTCTACGGCGCCAAGATTCAGGGAAACCACTCGCTGTCGGCGGAAGAGATCTACGACGCCAGCGCCGTACACCAGCAGAGCATCTTCTGGTTGCCCCCGCGAGAGATAGCCAAGAGGATTCAGGAGCACCCTTATGTCAAGCAAGCGGTCGTACACTGCCGGCTCCCCAACCGTGTGACTATTGAGGTGACAGAGCGGCTGCCGCGCATATCGTGGTGGAGCCCTCAGGGGGAACGCTGGGTTGACGACGATGCGGTCACGTTGCCGCCAGGGGGCACTCAGCGCCCGCCCCTCCTCCTGATGGACGATGAAGGTCTAGCAACAAACGCGGACGGAGACCTGCACGCCGATATCGCAGAGGGCATGCTGCTGGTCTCGAGCCTCATGCCAGAGGTCACGCAGTTTCGCTACGATCACACGTGGGGACTCTTTTTTCAAAGCCCTCACGGATGGCACGTGGCGCTGGGACGGGCTGAGCGTATGCAGGATAAGGTGCCCGTTCTGAACCGCGTGCAGGAAGACATCCTTGCCCGTGGAAGGCATCCGCAGTTGGTAGACCTGCGGTTTCCCGACACACCCTATTACCACTGACGAGCGATTGGAAGCTCGAGAGCCGGTCCTCGGGCCGCCAGGATTGCATCCGGCGACCGGCGACAGAACCTTGTATCACAGCACCAGCTTTGCGAGGGATCCATGAGCGAGATCATCGCCGGTATTGACGTCGGAACAACCAAGATCTGTGTCCTCATCGCCGAGGTCCCGAACAATGAGGGGGAAGATACACTGCACCTGATCGGCGCGGGTTTGGCTGCCGCACAGGGCCTGGAAAAAGGCATGGTGGTGAACGTGCCCCAGGCCAGTGAGTCCATCGCCCAGGCAGTGGAAGAGGCCGAATTGGCGGCTGGCCTGCCCATCCGCAATGCCTATGTAGGCATCTCGGGCAAGCACATCTCGACCATGACCAACCAGGGTGTGGTGCCTGTTTCCCGCAGTTCGGGCGGCATCACCCCGCACGATGTAGAACAGGCGCTGGACGCCGCACGCACCACAGCCGCCAAGCCGCCCGGTCGGGAGATCATCCACACCATTCCCCGCCGGTTCAGCGTGGACGAACAGACAGGGATACGAGACCCGATCGGCATGCACGGTGACCGCCTGGAGGTGGAAGCACAGATCGTGCTCGGCGCCTCTTCATCCATCGCCAATCTGGTCAAATGCGTGCACGCCTATGGTGTTGAAGTGGAGGACCTGGTTCTCGAGCCACTGGCTTCGGGCGAAGCGGTGCTGACGTCCGCCGAGCGGGAGTTGGGAGTAGTCGTGGTAGACATCGGCGGCGGCACGACGGACATCGCCATCTTCCTGGAGGACAGTCTCTGGCATACCGTGGTTCGGGATGTGGGCGGCAAACTGTTCACCAGAGACGTGGCCTTTGGACTGCGAACGCCGCTCGCGATAGCCGAGGAACTGAAGATCAGTCACGGTCACGTGCTGCCAGAGCGCATCGCGCCCGAGGAGCGGGTGCACGTGGCGGGTTTCGGCAGTCAGAAGATGAGCACCGTTCCCCGCCGCATTCTGGCGCACATCCTCGCCGCCCGTGCCGAGGAGACGCTGGAGCTGATCCTAACAGAGATCAAGCGGTCTGGTTACGATGGCATGTTGCCAGCCGGCATGGTGCTGTGCGGCGGCACCTCACTGTTGCCCGGCCTTACGGCCCTGAGCCAAAAGACATTGCAGTCACCCGTGCGCATCGGTTCGCCCGACAGCGTGCACGGATTAGCACGCCACCTCGCCAGTCCAGCCTTCGCCACCGCCGTTGGATTGCTCCTGTGGGGGCAGCGACACCAGTGGCACACGGGCGAGGAACGCAGAGACGGCGACTCGCCATGGGATCGCGTCTCCCGCTGGCTGCGCAATCTCCTGCCAGGTTGACAACCGCAGCGTAGTGAGCTATAATGGCAGGTACAGCAGAGTCAAGACAAGAAAGGAGCAGGTGAATGGTCAAAGGAACACAGCAAGTCTTCGCCGATAGTCCGGCCAGGATCAAGGTACTGGGCGTCGGCGGCGGCGGCTGCAACGCCGTCAACCGCATGATCGAAGAAGGCATCCAGGGCGTAGAATTCATGGCCATCAATACGGACGCCCAGGCGCTGATGCTCTGCCAAGCCCCAGTGCGCCTCCGCATTGGCGAAAAGCTGACCAAAGGGCTCGGGTCGGGCGGTGACCCCGAAATCGGAGCGAAGGCTGCCGAGGAATCGACCGAGGAGATCGCCACCGTGGTCGAAGGCGCGGACATGATCTTCATTACCTCCGGTATGGGCGGCGGCACAGGCACGGGCGCCTGCCCGGTCGTCGCCAGGATGAGCAAAGAAGCCGGCGCGCTGACCATCGGCGTCGTTACCAAGCCATTCACCTTCGAGGGCAGCCAGCGCCGCCATATCGCCGAAGAAGGATTGGAGAAGCTAGAGCCTCTCGTGGACACGCTGATCGTGATCCCTAATGATCGGCTGCTCAAGATTGTAGATAGGAAGGCTTCCCTCCAGGACTCTTTCCTCGTGGCCGACGATATCCTCCGCCAGGGCATACAAGGCATCTCCGAGCTGATCACGGTGCCAGGACTCATCAACTTGGACTTCGCTGACGTGCGCACCATCATGAGCGCCGGCGGAGCTGCGCTGCTGTCCATTGGACAAGCCAGCGGCGAGAACCGGGCAGAGGAAGCAGCCCAGCAGGCCATCACCAACACTCTGCTGGACGTCACCATTGATGGGGCACAGGGTATCCTGTTCAACGTCACCGGCGGCTCCGATCTCACCCTCTTCGAGGTGCACGAAGCTGCGGAGATCGTCCGCCGCACTGCGGATCCTCAGGCCAACATTATCTTCGGTGCGGTGATCAATCCGGAGATGCATGACGAAGTGCGTATCACTGTTATCGCCACGGGCTTCAGGGTGATGGAACATCCGGAACAGGTGGCCCCTGGAGGACGGACGTTCGAGTTCCCCATGCGCACCTTCGACCGCGACGATCTGGAGATCCCAGCCTTCCTGCGACGGGGGCAGGGGACCTCCTAGGCCCAACGACAATCTCTCTTTGCCACCTTGTGGCTGGTTCTATCTGCCAGCCCCTTGCCTCGCGTCACTTTCATCTCGCGCAAGACAAGGGCCTGGCAGCGCGTGCCTGAGGTAAGCCCCATTCTTTGGACCACGGATCGGCCAGAATAGGCAGGGCTGGACAAGGGTTGGGCCAGTGTATGGCGGTTGGAAGAGTTCCAATCCGAGATTCATGCCGGTGGCAAGTGAGAATGCCACCGGTTCGCAAAAGGAGAGCAGAAATGCAAATCGTAACTGACAGTGGAACAGACGTATGGCTACCCCCTGAGCAAGTAGCCGAACTGAACATTCACATTGTGCCTCTCATCGTTACCCTTGAAGGCAAGTCCTACCGCGAAGGCGTAGACATCCAACCGGAAGAATTCTATCGCCTGCTGGCAGCGACCGACAGCCTTCCCATCACGTCGCAGCCCTCGGCGGGGGTTTTTGCCGAGGTATATCGGCGGCTGGCAGTCACCGACCCAGACATTCTGTCCATTCACATGACTTCAGGTCTGAGTGGCACGTTCAACGCTGCTCAAGCGGGAGCAAA
Organism: uncultured Anaerolineales bacterium; assembly: GCA_964587335.1. Taxonomy (GTDB): domain Bacteria; phylum Chloroflexota; class Anaerolineae; order UBA3071; family UBA3071; genus UBA3071. The sequence goes on along the minus strand of CAZPMV010000211.1, from coordinate 663 downwards.
GCTGGCGCCGGAGGCGAACGTTACCCTCGTTGATACGAAGACCTTGTCGGCCGCAGCGGGATGGCAAGTGGAGGCAGCCGCCCGAGCTGCAAAAGCTAGTTGGCCGAAAGAGCGGGTTCTAGCTCTGATGGAGCGTATCAGTGCTGCCAGCGAGAGCATGTACACCCTGAAAGAGCTAAAGTACTTGATTCACGGTGGACGCATCAGCCACATGAAAGGGTTGATAGCCTCGGTACTGAATCTCAAGCCGCTGATCGGGGTGGAGAAAGTGAACGGGACCTATACGCAACTTGGCCAGGTACGGACGTTCAAGCGAGCCGTCAAAGGGTTAGTTGACCTGATGGCCGAGCAGCATGCGCCAGGCAGTGCATTGCGCGTACAGGTGCTCCATGCCTACAATCCCGAAGGGGCAGCCATGCTACGCGATCTGGTAGATCAACGGTTTGATTGCACCTGGCTACCCGTGGGTCCCATGTCTCTTGTGCTGGGCGCCCATACTGGCCCCAGTATGGTGGGAGTTGGTTACGCGTCACTGGCGGCTCTACCCGATATGCCATAGGGGGACCGCTTTGGAAGGGGCAAAGCCCGCCTGGCAACTCGCCGAAGCCGAGCGCCTAATCGAGAGGCCTTTTCTTACCGGCCTTGGTTACGTGTCGTCTTGGT
>CAZPMV010000210.1:3021-5736 GCA_964587335.1 uncultured Anaerolineales bacterium | reverse complement strand
CTTGCCTGCAATAGTCTGGATATCACGCCCGAAAGCTGCTTGAATGAGATTCGGTTCTACCGCGAACAGGGTTACAGGCTCGTTTCTGCTGATGAACTGGACTCCCTTAGCGACAGAACAGATGATCTTCCGGCATATCTGGTTGTCAGTTTTGACGATGGACACCTGAACACATTTGAGCATATCAGAAGTTGGCTAACCGAAGAAGAAATCCCAATAATGCTTGCGATATGTCCGGAAATCGTGGAACACAATGAGGTCTATTGGTGGGAAGAAGTACGAGCTCGCTTTGAGCTGATGAAAGCCAACAGTATTGAGGTGGAAATCGATGGCAGCAGTATGCGCTTCTCCAGGCAAGAAGCATATCGATTCGAGGAGAAATGCAGAGAATTGCCACACAACTCGCTGCTATCTCTATTTGGGCAGTTGCGATGCAAGACCGACTATTTGCCTGAAGATCAAATCAGGGCCTCGAAGTATGTTCATGAGAACATGAATTGGGAGCAGATTTGCACGCTAGCACAAAACCATCTGTGCATACTTGCTTCTCACTCATTAGCGCATGAAATTGCTACCAATGTTCCAGAGCAAGAGCTAAGGCGAAACGCTCAAAGAAGCCGGCAGATGATACGAGAGAAGACGGGTTGTGATACACAGCACTATGCATATCCAAACGGTATATACTCAGAAAAGACCGATAGCATTCTTCTTCAGTGTGGATTCTCTCATACCTATTCTACTGTCGGTGCAACGAATCTCGTAGGTGGTATTGACATTAGATTGAATCGCTTTCATGGCTTCGGTTATCGAAGTGACAATGTCGGCCAATTCGCACATATGTGGAACCAAAGGCATGCTTCATTATCGAGATAGTCTCGCCGTGAAAGCACAACGTGTGGCGGATGGTGACCAGCACTCGCTGGCAGGATCATCCCCATTTCGACGTGTCTTGACCCCACACCCGTCTGTCTTGCGGCCCAATCTTTCATCACTCAGAAGGGAACGTTTGCTGCTCCCATGATGTCTTCCCCAGCCGAGGATAAGGTCACCATCATTATCAAGACCCTGCTTAGACCGCGGGCCATACGCCGTTGTGTCAGGAGCATCCGCAAGCTATACCCCCGCATCAGGATCTTTGTGGCGGATGACTCTGGTCACAAGACATACGACGGCAGCAACGGGCACGTCGACGCGTACTACCTGCTTCCCAGGGACTCTGGTGCTTCATGCGGGCGAAACTACCTGGTCCGGCAGGTGACGACAGAATACGTCATGGTGGTGGACGACGACACGATTTTCGACGAGTCCACCAGGATCGAGTACGCAACCGAGGTGCTGGATTCCACGCCGGCCATCGACATGGTGGCGGGGTTCTATAGGCCTGCGCGCTGGTGGGGCTGCCTGGAGGTGGACACGGGCACAGGCACGTTGAAGCGGGTTTTCCAGAAGGCAAAGGGCGTCGTGGCTGGCTTTCCCATTTATGATTTCGTGCCGCAGTTCTACGTGGCCAGGACGCAGAAGATCAAAGAGATTGGGTGGGACAACGAGTTGAAGACTTTGGACCACCTGCAGTTCTCCTGGAGGGCGCGGGGGAGGCTGAACGCAACTGTGTTGCCCTATTTCAGCTCATACAACTCGTCCGAGCGCAATCCGGAGTACGACGAGTTTCGCTGGAAGCGGCTGCGGCGCTACAGGCGCTTGCAGTTGCGCAAGCTCGGAGAGGGGATCCGGCGGATCGAGGACGTGCACGGCCAGGGAAACTCGGAACAGCTTCTGCCACTGCTGGACTCGCGGGCGACGAACCCGCCAGACGGCCGCCGGCTCCAGACTTCTACGCTCGTTATCGGTCTTGGCACAGGGCGGTGTGGTACGCTAAGTCTATCGCTCGTGCTGCAGGAGCAATTCGACCAGGCAGGGGCAGACATCACGCATGAACGCCGCCCTCTGCTGCGTTGGGACGCCTCCGAGGCCGAAGTGTTCGGGTACCTCCAACGGTTCCAAAGGCACGGAAAGCAATTCTTCGGCGATGTTGCATTCTTCTATCTTCCGCACGTGGAAGCCATCATGAAGTGGGCGAACCAGCAGCAAGTCAGGGTGCGGTTTGTATGCCTCCGCCGAGGTCGCGAGGAAACCGTTCGCAGCTACATCAACAAGATCCGCCCTTACAACGCGAACCACTGGATGACCCACGACGGGAGCCGGTGGACGCACGACCCGACCTGGGACCCCATCTATCCCAAGTTCGACACCTGCAAGACGATGAGGGAGGCGGTGGGAGCGTATTGGGACCACTATTACGAAGTCGCAGAACGTCTCGCCGATGAGCACCCCGATTGCTTCGGGCTGTTCGAGACCGGCGACCTGAACTGCAGCATCCGGCTATGGGCGCTGCTCCAGTTCGTAGGGGCATCCGACTCGTTGCGTGCCACCGTAGGCGCCCGGCTCAACACAGTGGAGACTGGTTCTTGGTGCAGAACTCTGAAGCTTACTCACTGGACTGCAGTTCTCAGTCGATTCTGGGCGCAGGTGTCCCACCACAAGTCGTTCTTGACCCATTTGTGGGTGGATCGCCCCCCCCAATCTCTCCCTGTGTGGTACGTCAACCTCGATCGATCGGAGGACCGCAAGCGCCACATCGAATCTCAGCTAATAGCTGCAGGCGTGAGGGAGTACCGCCGCGTCGCTGCCGTGGATGGCCTGCGGATCGAGGACCCA
>CAZPMV010000210.1:0-2921 GCA_964587335.1 uncultured Anaerolineales bacterium | reverse complement strand
CGGTCTTGCCACGAGACTCCATCGATGTTGTGTGCAAGGCGTGGAGCGCTGGCGCGTACTTGCTCAGCAAGAGCGGTGCGCAGGCCTTGATGCGGTCGTACCATGATGGTAGTAAGTTCATCCTGACGGGCGGCCGCGTGGTCGCTGACCGCTTGACGTATCGGATCCCGGGCGTGTACCTTGTCACCGACATCATGTTCACCGCTAATGGCATGGGCAGCCTCATCGCCCCCCACCACAACCGCGTGGACGAGGAGGCGTGCCAGCTAACCAGGACGCTTTTCGCGGGGCCGCCGGCCCATCGTGAGCAGCGGCGGGAGCTGCCCGCGCCTGCGGTTTTCTACCTGAGCTCGCATCTCCACACAGATGGCGCTTCTAGCGCGCACATGGACGAGTACCTTCGCAGCCTGGGTGTGGACGCGTTGCACCGCGTTCGCGTACGGGCAATCCTCGGAAGTGACATAACCAGCCGCTGCGGCGAGGTGTGGGGGGTACCCTTCGAGAACAGGTGCGAGGACCCCGGGAGTCGCGGTGATGTGGCGAGCGCTCTCTCCTTGCTCAAGTGCGTTTTCATGGTACGAGCGGCGCGGCTTAGCGAAGCGCTCGTGCTGGGGGACGGCGCTATGTTTATCGGGGGGCCGCACGGATGGCCGCAGGTGCTCGATCTCGCGCGGCGTGCCGCAGGCCAGGACGACTGGGATGTGTTGCAGTTGCGGTGTGCCGCGGCGTCGAGCGACGCCCCGCCGGTGTCGGACGCGGCCGCACGGCCGCTGGCGCTGCTGATCACCGAGCGCGGTGCACGGAATCTGCTGCACGAGTACTTCTGTGATGGCCGTTTTGTACTGACCGGCCAGCGGCCGGACGTATGGGCGATGCTGCGCCGCGCCTGCACGCTGCGGTCTGTGGACGCGCCGTAGGCTATTCTGCCTCCTATTGCGGCGTTCTTTGGTGTGACGTGTCTCATCTGCCTGTGATAGTGGAGCGTCCAGATCTTCTCAGGTTGCGCTAAGGAGAAAGATGCCAGGCTCTTCCGCTCCCCCATGCGGTGACCTCCTTATCCTTGTCGTCTCCTGCCGCCTCCACGGGGAACTCCGAGAGGCGATACGCAACACGTGGGCGCCTGCCATGAAGGCCCGCGGCGTGCACTACCTTTTCGTCGTCGGGGACGAGGGCCGCGGCACGGGCGTGGAGGGCGACGTGCTCTTTGTGGAGACGAAGGATAGCTACGAATACTTGGTCCTGAAGGTGCTGCTGGCGTTCGAGTACGTACACCGCAACTTGGCTGGGCGGTTTCGCTACGTGTTCAAGGTGGACGATGACTGCTACGTGAACGCGGATCGGCTGCTACGGCTACCGTTCCGCCAGAGCGTTTATTCCGGCCGTGTGCTGCAGGTGCACAAGGTGAAGCCCGACGCGACGTGGCATGTGGGCAAATGCGAGGACAAGTCGTTCGAGCAGCCCTACACGAAGCCTTACAAATGCAACATGGCCACTGGCATAGGCTACTTCATCAGGACGGACGTTCTGGGCGTTCTCGTGGAGGAGATCCCTACGGTTCGGCAAGAGCTGGGCTGCAAGATCTTCGACTTCGAGGACAAGAGGGTAGCCGAGACGCTGCACGCGTATGGTGTTCCAGCAACGCCGCTCGAGGGGTACGCGGCCGTTTTTCTGGCCAAGGACAGCAGGACGTACGCGAAGGAGTGGAGAGTGCACGTGCGTGACACGCACCGCTTCATCTGCTATGATGTGATTACAGAGTGCAACGCGAGCGACATACACATGATCCACGAAGAGGTCGCTCCGTATCGAGACCCCAACGCCGCATCGGCATCGCCTGTATGAGCAACCAACTGGATACGATCAGGAAGGCTGTAGAACTGTTGGCGGCAGGATAACATGGACAAGCATGTTCTGATCTTCATCGCTGGGCTGCACAGGTCCGGTACCAGCATGCTGCATGACTGGCTTGCAGCGCACCCGGATGTGTCTGGGTTTCATAACACCGGCGCGCCACGCAACGAGTGGCAGCATCTGCAGACGGTCTATCTCCCCGCCAGCAGCCTCGGCGGGCCTGGGCGCTTCGGCTTCGACCCCCGGGCGCACCTTACCGAGGATGACGCCAATCCAGAGAAGGCGGAGAAACTCTTCTGGGAATGGTCCCAGTATTGGGACCTAAGCAAGCCCGTCCTGGTTGAGAAGAGCCCGCCCAACTTGCTGCGCACTCGCTTCCTGCGGGCCCTCTTCCCTAACTGCAAGATCATCGTCATTACACGCCACCCCATTGCTGTGGCCTACTCCACAAGGCGCAACTGGGGCGTGCCCATCTACCAGTCCCTACGCCACTGGTGCTTGTGTCACGAGGTGTTTGCGCACGACTCTTGGCCAACAGGAGACTCACAATGGCTGCACATACTAGCCTATGAACAGTTTGTGGATGATGCCGAGCATGAGATCGCTGTGCATGACCTGCTGCAATTCCTCAACCTGCCTCACTTCAAGTCAGAAATGGCGATTCGCAGTGACACGAACCAAAGGTTCTTTGATGCATGGCATGCTGACAAGCACGACTATCCCTGGTTGGAGTCAAGAGTCAACAAGTTTGGCTACTCGCTAGAGGTGACATAACAGGAAGAGCAATCAAGGATAGTTTGCATCCCCTTCAAGAACTCAGTGGCACAGCGCCGTCGACAAGTGCAACATCACCCACTGAGGCACAAGCCGTTCCTTACAGACTGGGGCCCTTGGGATTTCCAAAACCCTGAGTGTCTCCTATTGAGTTGGATTGGCAGAACAAGACGAAAGCCCGCCGAAGCGGGCTCGCATCTCATGAGGCGTCAATTTCATCGTGGAGGCAGTGCCCCCGACTGGACTCGAACCAGCACGCCCATACGGGCACAGGCCCTCAACCTGCTGTGTATACC
>CAZPMV010000209.1:1594-5746 GCA_964587335.1 uncultured Anaerolineales bacterium | reverse complement strand
ACGATGATGGCGGCGATCCCTGCGGTCTGCCGGCCGGCGTCCACCGCCGCCTTCACGTACTCGATGCCATTGGCCAGGGTGAAGGCTACCTCCTGCACAGCGGTGCAGCCCGCTTCCCGCATGTGATAGCCGGAGATGCTGATGGTGTTCCAGCGGGGCATGTGCTCGGCGCAGTAGCGGAAGGTGTCGGTGATCAGTCGCATGGACGGTTGCGGCGGGAAGATGTAGGTGCCGCGAGCGACGTATTCCTTGAGGATGTCGTTTTGGATGGTACCGCGCAGCGTGGCCGGCTCCACTCCCCGCTTCCTGCCCACGGCGATGACCATGGCCAGCAAGATGGCTGCCGGCCCGTTGATGGTCATGGAGATGCTGACTTTGTCCAGCGGGATGCCGTCGAGGAGCGTTTCCATGTCCGCCAGCGAGCTGATGGAGACGCCGACGCGGCCCACCTCGCCTGCTGCCAGCGGATGATCGGCATCGTAGCCGATCTGGGTGGGCAGGTCGAAGGCCACGGAGAGGCCCGTTTGACCCTGCTCCAACAGAAACCTGTAGCGGGCGTTGGTTTCTGCGGCGGAGGCGTAGCCAGCGTACTGGCGCATGGTCCAGAAGCGGCCGCGGTACATGGTCGGCTGCACACCGCGGGTGAAGGGGTATTGGCCAGGGAAGCCCAGATCCGCATTGTAGCTTGCCGTCGCGTCCTCCGGCGTGTATAGCCGCCGAACCTCGACGCCGGAACTGGTCTCGAAGCGTTTACGCCGTTCAGGATAGCGGTTCAGCACCGGCGCAAGGACTGTTGTCTCCCATTCTCTCTTGAGTGTGGTCAGATCGTCGCTCATGTATGTCCTCCGCTATCCGAGTGGATCACGATCTACCCGATGTGAGGGAGTTGTACTCCCGAACACAGGCTCGGAGTGCAACTCCTCGCCATCAGAACGGCGCAACTCCTCGCCATCAGAACGGCGCAACTCCTCGCCATCAGAGCAACTCCGGCAACATTATAATGCAGCCAAATGCAAAGAGCAAACCCCCCGGCTGGAGAGGTTCAGCCAGGGGGCTGGAGTTTAAGGATGATCCCTCCTACCGCCCAAACTGAGCGGCCACGTTCTCTCCTTTCCTCTTCCTCTCTTCCCTCAGTCCCATCAGACTCGTCAGCGCTTTCGCCTTCACGGCCATACTTGTACAAACTCGTCTTCTTGTACCTGGAAGATGTAGATCTGCGGCTCGCGCAGGTCACCCCGCTCGTCGTAGCGTACGCGGCCGAGGAAAGTCTGCAGGTCAATACGTCGCAGCGCCTCGGCCACTTTGCCGGCGTCCAGGCTGCCCGCCTTCTTCGCCCCCTCGGCCAGTGCCTGCAGCGCCGCGTAGCCGTTGATGGAATAGGTGTCGGGGTTGCGATACTCCACTGCCTGATAGGCCTTGACCCACGCGTCGTCCGCAGCCGACGTTGGGCTGGGGGCGAATGCGGTGACGTAGATGGACTCGGCTGTGTTGCGCGCTTCGTCAATAGTCGCCGCCAGGAAGCAGCCATCGGAGCCCATGAAGGTCAGGTCGTATCCCGCTTCCACCAGTTCGGCCCGCAGGTAGGGACATTCTACCTCGTAGCCAGCGTAGTAGACGCTGTCTGCGCCGGAGGCGGCGATGCGCTTCACCTCCTCGGCGAAGCGGCTCTGTTCCACCTTGACCTGTTGGCTGAGCCCCACGTCAGCCCCCAGTGCTTGCAGCTCCTCGGCCACCAGCCGGCCCAGGTCAATGCCGTAGGGATCGTCGTTGTAGAGCACTGCCACGCGCTGCGCGCCCAGCGTGTTGACCAGGTAGTCGGCCGCGACACGGGCCTGCACGCTGTTGTCCGCATTGATACGGAAGAAGTTGCGGTAGCCGCTGCGGGTGAGGGAGACCTCCGACGCCGTGGGGGTGATGACGATGAGGGGCAGGTCTTTGTAGATCCCCATGGCCGCCAGCGTCTGACCGGAGTTGTAGTGGCCGACGACGCCCAACACGCGGTCGCCCCGTTCCACGGCGGCCTTGATCTCCTCGGCCACCGCTACGGCCACGTCTGAGTCCGATTCATCGTCCATGGCCACGACCTTGAGTTGGTAGCCGAGCAGGCCGCCAGAGCGGTTGATTTGCTCGGCCATCAATCGCACGCCGCCGACGACCGTCTGGCCGCCGTTGGCCTGGAAGCCAGAGAGGGGCGCGGCGACGTAGACAGTCACCTCGCCCTTGGGGCTGCTCGGCAGGCAGGCGGTCAGCAACACGGTTAGTAGAATCAGGCTACACAGAACCTTGCGCATGGATTCACTCCTGAGTATCTCTTGCAGATAGGGTTGGTCTAGCAAATGCGGCGATGGCTTGCAGAACGACGGGCAAATCCTGTTCTGGCTCACCGCTCAGTGGCGACGAAACAATGCTGCCATCCGGCGTGTGATGATGATGAGGGAAGTTGGGCAGACTGGCACAGTCCTCTTTGTTGTCCCAGCGCATGATTGGTGCATCCCGGAACAGTTGATATGAGTAGTCGCAGTGCCCGCGGTTGGAATAGACGCTCACTTGCAGTTTCAACCCCTGTTTCAGGTCAGCGCGAACCTTGCAGAAGAACTGCTCAGCAGAGAACTCTTGGATCTCTACAACAGATACGGCCTGGCAGAGGGGGCTTCCTTGCAGACGGGTAGTGATTAGGCCAAGCAAAGTGGGTAACGAAGTCACTCCTAGGCCTCCGTTTGCAGTCCGAGCCAGCTTTGAAGAAGTTCTTCTGTTGCCTTCCAGTCCAGCCAATCGTCTTCTTCCTGCATCACTGTCCGTGCAAGCGATTGGCGTTGTTCTGGCGATAGGTCAGTGCTGCGACGCAGCAGCGCCGTACGCTCAGATGTGTACTGAGTGAAATGGCCAAAGTTCATGCCGTACTTGTGCTCGAAGGCCACGATGCGATCTCGACAGGACATGATTTGCCGTAAAACGTAGTCCCGCACCAGCTTCTGGGCAGCTTCCTCAGCGGATGCAAACAAACGTCTCGCTACCAATGGTTCGAAGATGGTCTCTACTGCAGTCATGACCTAACTTCCCCTTGACGTTTCTTCATTTTGGCCTCACTCCTTCCACCCGATAGTCGTATACCTCGTTGATGGAGTCCAGCATGTCCTGCAGGCTGGCCACTTGCTGGCGGATGTCCTCTCGCAGTCGCTGGGTGCGGCCGCTGTCCACCTCCCGTGCTCCAATCAGCAAGATCTGCGAGTAGACGGTGCCCAGGGCAGAGAGGGAATGGTCTGTCTGCAACTCTGCTCGTTCCATGGTGTCGTCCAGCTTCTCCAGGCTGCGGCGCTGGGCGATCTTGCTGGCCAGCGTCGTTTGCATCTGCTGGCGCACATCGGGGTCTGTCTCCAGCCGTCGGCGAGCGTCCAGGTTCTCGATCTCCTTGGGCACTGCCTTGAGGTCTCGCTGGATGACGGCATCAGCGTGGTAGGCGTCCAGTCGGCGGGCCAGGCGAAACATCTGGGAGGTCCAGTCGTCTATGCCGGTGGCCATGTCTGCCAGGTGTTCTCGCAAGACCCCCTGCCGCTGCTGGCGCACGGCGCGGTCAATGCGCTCGCGATACTCCAGCGCCTGGTTCAGCTTGCCCCGCAGCTTCTTGTCCCTAACCTGGCGGGGATCGAACTGCTCGCGGAAGAGATCGGCCACCACCTTGGCGGCGGTCTCCACATCGGTCAGGCTAGTGTAGACGATGAGTGCTTCAGCGATCAGGCCCAGCGCCAGCCATCCCCACCACGGCCACCAGGGGAAGGGGTGAGGGAAGAAGAAGCTGAGCAAGATGGTGCCAGCGATGACGACACCGCTCTCCCAGCGCAGGAAAGCGTGCTGGATGATGGCCCGCTGGGCTCGCTGTTCTATGGAAACACGAATGCTTTCTTGGGGCATGGTTGTTATCCGATTTGGCAAAACGCTGTTGTCGTGGTAAACTGACGTTGATTAAAATGATTATCTTGATTAACTCTAGCGAGAGGTAATGCTATGACCAGAATTGTCACTTCAACCCAGCTTAAGCAGAAGACTGGAGAGATACTCTCCTACGCTATCGAAAACAAGGAAGAAGTCATCATCCAGCGCTACGATGTGCCCAAGGCCGTCCTCGTTGATTATGATGCCTACCAGCGGATGCGA
>CAZPMV010000209.1:0-1494 GCA_964587335.1 uncultured Anaerolineales bacterium | reverse complement strand
TACGTCGAGAGAATCTTGTACAACTCCCTGATGCTTTCCAAATCTCCCTGGCGCACCTGGCCTCCGGAGGCATCGGCGATCGTTTCCAGGACGTTGTAGTCGGCGTCGCGGCCGTAGGCGATGCAGAAGATGACCACCGGCACACCAGTACGGTTGCCTTGCTCTATCTCTCGCGCCAACTGGTGCAAGCTGATGCCCGACGCATTCTCCCGCCCGTCGGTCATGGCCACGATGGCGTTGATGCGTTCGACGTTGTTCGCCTGCTGCAAGCGGACGTAGGCCGCCCGCACCCCGTCCAGCAGCGCAGTGTCGCCGGCGGCGTACAGCTCGCTTACAGCGTCCTCCAGCTCGGCGCGGTTGTGCCGCAAGTCACCCAGCGGGATGATGTTGTTCACCTGGGTGGAGAACTCTACCATGCCCACCCGTTCCAGGTCTCCCTCGATCTGTGACAGGAAGACACTCAGCGCCTCACGGGCCGCCTCCAGCTTCTCTCCCTCCATGCTGCCGGAGGTATCCACCACCAGGTAGACGTTGGTGTGCCGCTTGGTGTACCACCAGACGTTGCGCACTACCTCCACCACCGCCGGGCTGGGCATCTGCAGCGTCGTCTGCGGCTGGCGGGAATCTACACCATTGGCCGCGGTCAGCGGCGAATCGGGGCTGTCCAAGGGGATGGTCAGGTCGGCGGGGCGATAGCCGTGGGCCAATACCGTCGCCTGCGCTTCCTCCGACGATAGGAACTCGCGGAGGTGCTGGAAGGTGAGACGCTGGTTGGCGGTCAGCGTGGGTGTTTCCAGCAAGGCCAGCGGGTGGTCTTCCCACAGCGTCCCTTCGGCGGGGTAGACAGCCACCAGACGTTGGTTGCCGCGCGCCTGGAGGTTGAACTGCACCACCAGTTGCTCCTGCACCACGAAGGCGTCCAGGTAGTCCGGCCCCTCTTGCTGTGCCCGCTCAATGACTGCCAACTCCCCCTCGCCATAGTAGCGCACGGTGCGTTCCACCGCGCCCACGTAGTCCAGCGTCGCCTGCGCCTGGGCATCCTCGATGGTCAGCCCCCGCGTCTTGCCCGCGCCGGCGTAGAACTCAGCCAGTGTGGCCAGCAGCCCACTGGCGGAACTGGTCGAGGGATGGCTCCATTTGAAGTTGGAGTCTCGCTGCGCCTTCGCCTGCACGTCGGACCAGCCGATGGGCTGATCGGGCCAGCCGAGATCGCGGGCCTCCGGCTCCCACATGGCCAGCACCACCGGGCTGACACCGTAGCGGTGGCTCTCTCCCACCAGCAGCGCTTCGCTGCCGGTCTGCTCGGCCCAGGCGCGGTCCAGTTGATCCAGCCACAACGAGGAATCGGGGCTGATGGCTTCGTAAGCGCCGGCCAGCGCCGCCTCTAGCATCGCTTCCACGTCCTGCTGCTCTGCCTGCACGCGGATCGTGCGGCGATCTGGCGTGCGCAGCTTCTGCTTGTTGAACGCTTCCACCAACTCGGTGAAGAGAGCG
>CAZPMV010000208.1:3335-5760 GCA_964587335.1 uncultured Anaerolineales bacterium | reverse complement strand
GCCTGCGGCTGATCGTCACACACCAGGTCAAGGCCCGCCGCGCTGGCGTTGGACTTCACCTGTCCCACCAGGCCCGGAGAAGTCAGCGGAGAAGCGGAAAGAGCGGAAAGGTAGGGGGTCATTCCGCTTGTTCCGCTTGTTCCGCTGTTCCGCTGACCACGGACTTACAGCCGGGGATCACGCAGGTGACCGCCCATGCTGCAAGCAGCAGGCCAATGCCTACAACCGACACGCGCAACTCGGTCTGGCCCAGGCGTCTATGCTTCATGGTCGTCACGTGATGGTTGTCATGTGGTGGACTCCCCTTGCACTCCAGTGTCCAACTCACCCTTGTTCAGCCCCAAGGGCAGCGGCGCAGGTCTGGCGCACCGGCTGGCTATCTCGACATGCTTGCCACCTTGCGACGCTTCATCAAAGCTGCACATTATGTCGAGCACATGAAACGCCAGTTCGCCACTGGCCCGCTGCGGCCGCCCGTAGGCGATAGCATAGGCCAGATCAGCCACGCCGATGCCCCTATCCACTTCACCGCTGTGCGTGAGCGGCGCCTCGCTCCACTCGTCAGCCCCGGCCCGACGCACCAACACGCGACCGCCGAAGATGTTAGGGTCAGGCGCGCTGATCGAGCCTTCCGAGCCATAGATCTCCAGGCGAGGCAGGTTGGCAGCCCAGATGTCGAAACTGGTGATGATGGTGCCTATCGGACCGCCCACGAAATCGAGCACACCGGCCACGTGCGTAGGCACCTCAACGGGAATCCTCCGCCCGCGGTGCAGTTCACTGGTGGCGATACGTTCAGGGAAAGAGATGCGCGTCGAACCGGTCACCCGCCTGACTGGTCCCAGCAGGTTGATCAGTCCGGTCAGGTAGTACGGCCCCACGTCAAACATCGGACCAGCACCCACCTGATAGAAAAAGTCCGGGTTCGGGTGCCACGACTCGGGTCCGTGTCCGATCATGAAGGCCACTGCGGCCACCGGCTCTCCGATCCAGCCGTCGTCTATGAGCTTGCGGCAGGTCTGCTGGCCACCGCCGAGGAAGGTGTCCGGCGCGCAGCCGACCCGCACGCCTTTCTCCCGAGCGGCAGTGACGATCCTCTGACCGTCGTGGCGCGTCACGGCCAGGGGCTTCTCCGAGTAGACATGCTTGCCAGCGCCGATGGCTGCCAGGCTGACTTCGGCGTGCGCTTTGGGAATCGTAAGGTTGACGATGATCGGTATGTCCGGATCGGCCAGCAGTTCCTCGACCGGACAGACCCTGGGAACGCCGAATTCATCGGCCTTCTCTTCTGCTCTGCGCAGGTCAATGTCCGCGCAGGCGGCGATGTCCAGGATGTCGAAAGCGCGACACCCCTTGATGTAGACCCCGAAGATGTTGCCGGCGCCAATGATGCCGATCCTAACCTTTGTTGCCATGGACCAGGCCCTCTCCAACAAGATAGCGATAGCTTCTCTCCACAGCCCCCAGCATGGGGGTGGCGCAGTCATCCAGCTCGACGATCAACCATTCTGCCGTACCACCGGCAGCCCGCACGATGCTCGGAAAGTCCAGCAGGCCCTCGCCGACAGCGACCTGCGGTTCATCTTTCACGGCTGGACCGTCCTTGATGTGCAGCAGAACCGCACGCCGGCCGAGCTGCTTCAGCACATTGGTAGGATCAAGGCCGGCGGTCTGCACCCAGTAGGTGTCAACCTCGAAGAATATGGCCGGATCGAGGCAGTCGAGCATGACCTGGTAGACGTAGCGGCCCTCAACCTGTTGGAACTCCCACCAGTGGTTGTGAATCCCGAACAGCATGCCGTTCTCCGCGGCGACGGCGCAGGCCTCGTTGAACAGATCGCAGGTCCGCTCGATGAGTTGCACCGTCTCGAAGCTATCAGGCCCCTTCCCCGAGACGATGCGTTTGCTACCAAAAGCGGCCATGACATCCAGCACTTTGCTTTTGTCCTCGCCGAGTGGCAAGGGAACATGAACGCTGGGCACCTGCAGCCGTAGTTCGCTGAAGAGCCGGGCAGCCTGCGGTATCGTCGTCCCGGGCAGCCTGAAGATCGGCTCCACACCGACGTAACCGATCTCGGCGATTCGTTCCATCACGCCAGCGAAGTCACTGGCCAAGTTCTCGCGTACACTGTACAGTTGAAGAGCTATTGGAGCGGTCACAAGCGTCCTCCTAACATTCAGACGTATTGATAGGGCAACAAGAGTCTGCCCGCGAATTCCGCATTGGTCGCTTCAGCTTGCTGAAGCCCGCAGCAAGCAGCGGCGTCCAGCGGTGATCCGCACAGGTTCGCAGGCATCGCTTGACAAAGCATCAGTAGTACGTTGTCCGAAGCACAGGCTGAAATAGTTCCTTGCGATGCGCACACACCAGATCGACCGGACAGCGGAAGCACTCCGGCTCGCTCATTTCCGGACAGCGGCGGCG
>CAZPMV010000208.1:0-3235 GCA_964587335.1 uncultured Anaerolineales bacterium | reverse complement strand
GATCGACCGGACAGCGGAAGCACTCCGGCTCGCTCATTTCCGGACAGCGGCGGCGGGCGTTGAAGAAGAACCAATCCACAGCGCCCATGCTCTTGCCCGAGGCGGAGACGACACGCTGGACAGCCTCGTAGGCTGCGCTGCGAATGGCCCACTCGTCGCCTGGCTGAACCAGCCGCCGCTCGATCAGCGCCCGCTCCAGGTCCGGATCCAACACCTCCACCAAGCCGATGCGCAGACACGAGCGCATCAGGTGATAGTCGATGATAGGAGGCAGGGCCTCTCCCGCGGCAGGCCGCAAGAACCCCTCCGGACGCTGGCTCATGATCAGCGCCAGCAGCGCCGACTTCTTGCGCAAAGGGTCCTCCTTGTAGCCACCGATGTGGTCGAGGCACGCCAAGAAGAACCGCAGCGGAGCGGCCGATCCGTTGGCTCCGGCGACGATATCATGCGGCGAAAGCGCCAGCCCTGTGGAATAAGGGGTCTTGATGCTTGCTGCGGTGGCCTTAGACCTATTCCACAGGGCCAGCGCCTGCATATCCTGGCCATAGCTCCGGGCCTGGTCCAGATGCAGGTCGAGCGCTGGCATCGGAGTTGTCCCATCGTCGGAGCGGAAGATCTCCGACAACGCCTCACGGGTCAGCGCGGCCTGACGGTCGGGGGCACAGAATTCGGGATCGTCAGCCAACGGGCGCAGCCAGGCGCGCCAGAGATAGTCCGAGCCCTTCCGCAGAACGCCATCGAGAGGAGCCAGCAGCGGGCGGTGGTACTTCCCCGCCAACGTTTCCCAGAAGCTGAACTGCTGAAGCGTGGCGGAGAAGAAATAGTCGAGGGCTACCGGATGACCCGCTGGCGGGAACTCGTCACCGAGGAAGTCGAAGGGCTGGACTTGGGGCAAGGTTGCGACCAGCCTGGCCACCTGCGCAATCCGATCGTGGTCGAGAACCACCCGCTGGTCGCGGGGTTCCTCCGGCGGCGGGCCATCCTGCCAGAGCGCCGCCGGGCCAATCTGAGTGATCATCTGCGCTGCCAGTGCCACGGCCGCGCGCGCCGCCATGACCGGATGATCGCCGCGAGCCAGCCCAGCCAACGTGGCGCCGCAGAAGGTATCGCCAGCACCAGTCGGGTCGAGGACATCCACCTGTGGTGCAGGGACATGGGAACCAAACGCTCCCTGCACCACCCACGCGCCGCGATCCCCCATCGTGACAAAGAGCAGCCCTCCCGGATGAGTCTGCGCCGCCTGAATGGACCCAAACAGCCCCCGCGCCTCGCTTTCGTTCATGAAGAAGATATCGGCCTGCTCGAAGAGCTCACGGACGTTCTCCCCTTCATCCTCAACAACTCTGCCATAGGTGCCGGCCGAGACGCGGGTCGCTCCGCGCCGGCGGCAGGCACGCAGGAAATCCAACTGTCGCCGGGCCGTCTTGATGGCGGCAATGTGGATCAGGCCATAGTGCGAGAGGTCGTCGGGCAGATCGTCTGGCGACAGTCGGGCTTCGGCGCCCCAGAAAGCGTTCAGCAGCCGGGTTGCTCCGCCAGGCTGATGCTCGATCTCAAAGCGTGGCAACTCCTCGGGCGCAACCACGGGGCCGATCCATTGGATGCGCTCAACAACCGGCTGCAGCGGCGCAGGGACGGGGCTGGGGCAAGGGGCGAACATGGTGGCAGAAGCCCCCAAACGATGGGCAGCGGCCGCGGTGTACATCCCCGCGCCCCCGGCTGAGGACGCCGTCTGGCCGGCAAAATGCAACACGTCGAGCGACGCGCCGCCTATGACGAGGATAGAGGTTCTGAGATTCATCATCGTATCATTTTGCCACAGAGGCACAGAGACCCTACAGTAGTCTTGCCACAGAGGCACAGAGGCTCTGAGGGCTGTTACAGCACCACGCGGGTGATGCCTTCCTTCATCGTGGGCATCCCGAAGGTGAGGAGCAGCCCCACCTTCAGGCCGGTAGCCTTCAGGTATGAGATCACCTGGGCGCGGAAGGCTTCGTGGAAGCGGCCGACCCCCTTTGAGCTCGACGACCACCCGGCCTGCCACCAGGAAGTCCAGCCGATGTTCACCGACGATGACGCCTTTACAGGTCTACCTTCCCATCGTCCGGCCGGACAATCGGGCAACAATCGGGCAAGAAATCGGGCAATCAAGTGCTGGACTCTGTCAGCCGATACCGCGTAGCGCTCCCAGCTCCTTCCACTGTCAGCAGCCCATCCGCTGCCAACTCTCTCAAGTCGTTGCTCGCCGTCCGCTTGGAGACCAAGAACAACTCCTGATACACACGGTTGCTGATGCTGCCTCCACTCTGGCGCAAATGGTCGAGCAGCCTGATCTGGCGCGAGTTGAGAGAGATCTGTTCGGCTTTGGCCTCAATACGATACAGGTCCGTCAGTTCCTGCACTCGTCGCTCGACCCGCACCATCTCCACGGCGACCCCTTGCACAAAGTACTCCAGCCATTCGGTCATGTCTTGCGTTCGAGGATCAACGGAGCGCAGGGCCTCGTAGTAACTAACCCGATCCTGGTTGTAGTACTCATCCAGGGCAAAGAAACGTTTCGTGTCAAAGCCCCTCTGGGCCAGCAGAAGCGTCGCCAGGGCGCGGGCCGTGCGCCCATTGCCATCCACAAAAGGATGGATGCGCACCAACTCATAATGGGCAACCCCCGCTTCCAGCACAGGCATCAATGCGCCCGCATCGGGGCCGCTGAGCCAAGCGGCAAAGTCAGCCATCAGTCCGGGCACATCGTCCCAATCAGGTGGCCGGTAGACGACCTCACCGGTAGCGGGCACGGCTACGACGACCGATACACGACGGTACTGACCGGCTTCAGTGGGTGACAGGATGTTCTTCATAACGAGAGCGTGAAGATGCCGAATCGTGTCCTCTACCACCGATCGCTCCTGGCCCAAGAAATGGCGGTCAATGTGGCGCAGCACCTCGGCGTAGTTAAGCACCTCCTGTCTGTCACGAGGATGAGCCAGCACATCGCGGCCGGCCAGCAGATCGGTCACCTCCTCCAGTGTGAGAGGGTTGCCCTCAATACTGGTAGAATGGTGAGCCCTGCGGACAAAGGCCTCACGACGTAGTTCGGCCTCCCAACGAGGCACGATGGAAGCACGCAGGATGCGGTCTCGCGCGACCTCAATGCGGGCGATCATCTCGATGAGGGGATCAGTACGCTGGAAATTGGGTTTGAACATGGGATCACACCACCTTCTTGTACCGCAACACC
>CAZPMV010000207.1:3984-5767 GCA_964587335.1 uncultured Anaerolineales bacterium | reverse complement strand
TGATAGGCCTGGATCACCGCGTAGGCCAGACTGCGATCGCGGATCCAGCGGCGGTTGACGTAGAAGGTGATGTGCTGGCGATTGGAGCGATGCAGCGAGGGAACGCCGACGTAACCCGATACTCGAAGCTCGGCGTCGGAGACCGGATACCGATCTCCTCCTTCGACCTGCGAGCTCCCACCTTCCAACTTCCAACTTCCAACTTCCAGCATCTGCTTCGCTACGTCCAGCCCATAGACCTTGATGAGCACATCGTACAGCTTGCCGCTGCCAGTCGACTGAAAGATGAGACGACCATCGGAGACCAGGCTGAAGCGGCGCCCCGGATAGGCCAGTCCGTAGCGGGTAACGATCCGGTGGATGTGACCCGCTTCAGTGGCAGCGGTGCGCAGGAACTCGAGCCTAGCGGGAGTGTTGAAGAAAAGATGCTCCACGGTCACGGTGGTGCCGGGTGGCATCCCCCGCTGCTGGTGGGCCACAACCTTCTCACCTTCCAGCCGGAACTGTGTGCCACTCGGCTCGTCGGCGGTGCGGGTGAGCATAGTGAGGCGGGAAACAGCAGCAATGCTAGTCAGCGCCTCGCCGCGGAAGCCCAGCGAGGTGATGCCAGCCAGGTCTTCCGCCGTGAGGAGCTTGCTGGTGGCGTGGCGGGCAAAGGCCAGTTCGACTTCGACGGCAGGGATGCCGCAGCCATTGTCCTGGACACGGATCAGACGCCGGCCGCCCTGGCGGGTCTCGACGCGGATCTCGGTCGCCCCAGCATCAATGGCGTTCTCGACGAGCTCCTTAGCCACAGACGCTGGTCGTTCGACCACCTCGCCGGCAGCGATCTTGCTGGCCACTTCGGACGGAAGGATGTGTATGGGCATGGTTTCTCACATAGACTGGTAGATTGGTGCATTGGTACATTGGTGCACTGAGCCAGCCAGACTGCGCCTGCCCATGCGCCAGTTTCCCAGCTTCCCAATCTGCCAACCATCTTCATTGTACCACAGATCCCCGACTTGACAAAAGATCCCCACTGTGCTATACTGACTGTTAGTCAGTAACTGACCAACGGTTCAGTTTCCGACTACCGTCCGATCCAGGGAGTGCCATGGCCGTCACTCTACTCTCCACCGCATTGGCCCTTCACCGCAGCAGGGAGTTCCACAGGTGACCACAGCAGAGCGGCGTAATCGGGAAAGGGCTCGCCGGCAGCAAGAGATCCTAAGGGCTGCCCGGGAGGTCTTCTTCAGCAAAGGCATTCACCGCGCCACCGTAGATGAGGTGGCTGCGCGAGCGGAACTCAGCAAGGGCGCCATATACCTGTACTTCGAGAGCAAGGAGTCACTCCTTGCTCATTTGCTTTTGGAGGGGCTGGAGATACTGCTGGTTGAGTTGCAGGCAGCATACGCTCCGCAGGAGCTTCTCACGGTCGAGGAACGCATTCGGCAGCTGGCCTGGGCCTACTTCCGCTTCTCGCAAGAGCACCCCAACGACTTCCTCCTGTTGATGGCGCTGGATCGCGGCCGTTTCAGCGAAAAAGTGCCCAAGAAACTGTACCAACAGATGCTCAGCCAAAGCCTGCGCGGCCTGGAGTTGGTGGCCGACGCTGTGCGTCAGGGCACGAGCGAAGGGCATTTCATCGCCAACGACCCTCGGCAGACAGCAGGCGCTCTGTGGGCAGCGCTCCACGGCGTGCTGATGCTCATGGGCCATCCGCTGCGCCGTCAGATGCTAGCCGTGGAGTTGGAGTCCATGTTCGAAACCACGTTGGAGTTGCAGCTTCGTGGGCTGCGAG
>CAZPMV010000207.1:2367-3884 GCA_964587335.1 uncultured Anaerolineales bacterium | reverse complement strand
TGCCGCACGGCCATCGGCAGTCACGGCGGGGCCTTCCGTACCATCCCCGCTCAGGATCTAGCCGCAGCAGTGTTCAAGGAGGCCATCAAGAGAGCGGACATTGACCCCAACGTCATTGACGACGTCATCCTGGGCTGCATCGGACAGCAGAGCGACGCGGCCAACATCGGTCGCGTGGCGGCGTTGATGGCCGGCGTGCCCGTGCATGTGCCTGGCTGTACCATCCAGCGCAACTGCGTATCCGGCACCATGTCCATCAGCATGGCCTGTCAGGCCATCCAGTCTGGCGACGGAGAGGTGTTCCTCTGCGGAGGCGTGGAGAGCATGTCCACAGCGCCGTACGTCGTGCGCAAGGCCCGCTGGGGCCTCAAGCTGCGCCACACCTCGTTCATAGACACCCTCTGGGAAGGCCTCACTGACCCCATCTGCAAGCAGATCATGGGAATGACTGCCGAGAACCTGGCCGTGATGTACGACATCAGCCAGGAGGCGCAGGACAAGTACGCAGTGAAGAGCCACCAGAAGGCCTTCCGCGCCACGCGTATGGGCAAGTTCAGGGATGAGATCGTTCCCTTCCGGGTATCCAAGAGGGTGGCTGGACAGGAGGTGGCCTACGAGAACATCATCGAAGACGAGTGCATCAACCCCGGCCTGACGGTGCAAAAGGCTGCTCTCTGGCCCACGGTGTTCAAAAAGGGCGGCACTGTCACTCCGGCCAATGCTTGTCCCCTCTCCGACGGCGCGGCGGCCATCGTCGTGATGACGGCCGCTAAGGCAAAGGAGCTGGGGGTGGAACCGATGGCCACGATTCGCAGCTATGCCTATGCTGCCATACCGCCCGATATCATGGGCCTCGGCCCGGCGTACGCGGTGCCCATGGCCCTGGAACGCGGCGGCCTGAAACTCACCGACATTGACTTGATCGAGCTCAACGAGGCCTTCGCCGCGCAGGTCCTGGCCGTGGGCGTGGAACTGGAGGAGCAAGGCTGGGACTGGAAGAAGGTGAACGTCAACGGCGGCGCCATCGCGCTGGGTCACCCGGTGGGCTGCACGGGCACTCGCATCGTGGTCACACTGATGCACGAGATGATCAAGAGCGACGTTTCGCTGGGTCTGACCACCGCCTGCGTTGGCGGAGGCCAGGGCGGCGCGATGATCATTGAGCGGGCGTAGCAAATCAGCAAGTCACAGGAATGCAGGTTCCCAGGAGAAATGCTATGGCGGATGTCTCTATCTGGCAGGACAAGAAGGCACGGGCGGCGTTTATCGCCAAAGGTCAGGAACTCTTCGAGAAGGCCAAGGGAGAGCTGGAGGGTCGGGAGGATGTGGTGATTGTGGCCATCGAGCCTGAGAGCGGTGATGTCTTCGTGGGCAAGACGTTGGGCCTGGCCGACAAGGCAGCATTCGCGAAACATCCCGATCAGTGGGTCTACTTCGTGCGCCTGAACAATCCAGAGGCGGCGATCCCTCTACCTACATGGTAGGTTGGGCAATTCGTGGATTGAGAAACTGGTAGA
>CAZPMV010000207.1:0-2267 GCA_964587335.1 uncultured Anaerolineales bacterium | reverse complement strand
GATTGAGAAACTGGTAGACTGGGAAACTGGTACACTACACCAGACACAGGAGGCAACAGACATGTACATCTTCAAAGCCGCGGTGGTCGGCGCGGGGACGATGGGCGGCGAGATTGCCCAGCTCATTACCTACTCCGGCCTGCCGGTGGTACTCAAGGACATTGATCAAGGGATGCTGGACAAGGGCATGGCGAAGGCCCGCTCCATCTATCAGCGTCGCGTGAACAAGGGAAAGATGAGTGCAGGCGACATGGAGTCCAAACTGGACTTGATCACGCCGACGCTCACCTACGACGAATTCGAGGACGTGGACATCGTCATCGAGGCGGTGCCCGAAAAGATGTCCATCAAGCGGGCTGTGTTCAAGGAGCTGGAGGAAGTCTGCCCCGATGAGACGATCTTCGCCAGCAATACCTCGGCCCTTTCCATCTCCGAAATGGGCGCGGCCACCAACAGACCCCACAAGATGATCGGCATGCACTTTTTCAACCCCGCCAGCGTGATGAAACTGGTGGAGGTCATCCCCGGCCTCGATACGGACCAGGAGACGGTGGACGACGTGGTGATGTTCTCCGAGAGCTTGCGCAAGATCCCGGTGGTGGTGCAGGAATGCCCCGGCTTCCTGGTCAACAGGCTGCTAATGCCCTACCTCAACGAAGCAACCAAGGCGCTGGGGGAGGGTGCGGCCACAGCCACAGAGATGGATGCAGCGACGGTGGCCTGGGGCATGCCGATGGGCCCCTTCACGCTGATGGACATGCTGGGCCTCGACGTCTGCACCCATGTGGGGGCGTATCTCTACTCCGAGTACGGCGAGCGCATGAGTCCAGCTCCGCTTTTCGCCAAGCTGATCGAGGCAGGGCGGCTGGGCGAGAAGTCCGGCGCGGGATTCTACGACCATCCTGGCGGTGAGTCAGAACCGGTCGGTGCCATGATCAAGGAACTGCAAACGTCCGGCGAAGTGCCCACGGGCACCCAGTTCAGCGTAGAGCGGCTGATGCTCCCGTTGGTCAACGAGGCAGCCCTCTGCGTGCAGGAGAACATCGCCAGCATCACCGACATTGACATGTCCATGATCGCTGGCACGGGGATGACCTACGGCGGTGAGCGCGTCGGCCCCCTGGCCGTCGCCGACAAGATTGGCTTGGACGTGGTGGTGGAGGAATTGGAGTCCCTGGCCAAGGAACTGGGTCCCCGCTTCCGCCCTTCCCGCCCGCTCAAACTGCGCGTCCGCGCCGGGCATCTGGGCGAGAAGATGGGGAAAGGGTTCCACGAGTACGCGTAGGCTGGTAGGTTGGTAGACTGGGAAATCGATAGAAAGGAGCACACAATGGCCGAATGGCAATACATCCGAAGCGAAGTTGCAGACAGAATCGCCGTGCTGACGATCGACCACCCGCCGGTCAACTCCTTCAACACGCAAGTGGTGACGGAGCTGAGCGAGGCGTTTGACCAGGCGCTGGTCGATGATGAGGTCAAGGTCATCGTCATCACCGGCGGTGGAACAAACGCTTTCGTCGCCGGGGCGGATATCCCGGAGATCAAGGCGCTGCTGGGTCAGCCCGGGGGACTGAGGACGGCTTCCGAGCAAGGGCAAACGCTCTTCCTCCAGATCGCCAAGGCGACCAAGCCAATCATCGCCGCCATCAACGGCTTCTGCCTGGGTGGCGGGCTGGAACTGGCCATGGCCTGCCACATGCGCATCTGCTCCGACCGGGCCCGCCTGGGGCAGCCAGAGATGAATCTGGGCATCATCCCCGGCTGGGGCGGCACGCAGCGGCTGGCCCGCCTTGTCGGCAAGGGAAAGGCTATCGAGCTGATCCTCACCGGCGACATGATCACCGCCCAGGAGGCCTACCGGCTGGGGCTGGTGAACAAGGTAGTGCCAGCCGGAGCGGTGCTGAAGGAAGCACGGGGACTGGCGCGCAAGATCGTCTCCAAGTCCAAGCTGCCCGTGGCCGCCGCGCTGCGGGCCATTTCCGGGGGGCTACAAGTCCCTATCGAGGAAGGGTTGCAGATCGAAGCGGAGGAGTTCGGCAACTTAGAGGACACCGAGGACGCCAGCGAGGGAGTCAGCGCCTTCATGGAGAAGCGGCGTCCGCAGTTCAAGGATCGGTAGGGCTGGTAGGTTGGGAAACTGAAAAATCGGGAGACTGGTAAACTGGTGGATTGGTGCAACAACGCCAATGTACCAATCTACCAGTCTACCAACGTACCAATCTACCGGCACTCAGGTCAGGAGGATGCGCCATGGACTTCACCTTCAG
>CAZPMV010000206.1:3954-5780 GCA_964587335.1 uncultured Anaerolineales bacterium | reverse complement strand
ACCCTGCTCTGTGAGATGGACTTCCCGCCGGAGTTGGGCAACGGGCTCTTCGCCATCAGCCGTACGGTGGGGCTGGTGGCCCACGTATACGAGGAGCAGAGCCGCCAGCGCCCCATGCGGCGCATTCACCCTACGGCGCACGAGTACGATGGACCGGAGGAGCGAACGCTGCCCGGCAGCGGATAGAGGCGGCGAGAATCTCTGTCAGCGGAAAAGTGGAAGGAGCGGAAGGCCTTCTGCGAATTACCAATAACTGATGACGAAGGACAAAGGACGGATTCGTCTTCCGTCTTTCGTCAACCTTTGTCGGCACACCCTTGTCCAGACCAGGAGTTGATCCCGTGACCTCACCCACCGACCAGCCACTCACCCGCGGCCTCCACTTCGAGGAGTTCACCGTTGGCCATAAGGTGACCAGCCTTGCCCGCACCATCACCGAGACGGACGTGGTGAACTTCGCCGCGCTCACCGGCGACTGGAATCAGTTACACACCGATGCCGAGTTCGCCAAGACGACGATCTTCGGCCAGCGCGTCGCTCATGGCCTGCTAATCCTCTCCATTGCCAGCGGGCTGATTGGTCGTCTGGGCGTTATCGAGGGCACGGCGGAGGCCTTCCGCGAGCTGCGCTGGAAGTTCCGCGGCCCGGTCTTCATCGGCGACACCATCCGTCTGGTGGCCAGGGTGACCGAGACCCGTCCTCTGCCCCGGCTGGGCAATGGCATGGTGACCCTGGAGGTCAGCGTGATCAACCAGCGGGGCGAGGTGGTGCAGAAGGGCACATGGCAGGTGCTGGTCAAGAGCCGACCGGCGGACGATTGAGACAAGGTGGCAAGGTGACAACAAGGGGACAAGGAGAGGGGGAGATAGGGAGACGCGGAGACAAGGAGACAAGGAGACAGACAATGCAACCATGACCCACTGGCCAGATTCGGTACACCAGATCACCCTCCCCACCCCATTCCCCGTCGGGCCGGTGCACGTCTACTTGCTGGAAGGAGAGCCGCTCACCCTGCTCGACACCGGCCCGCGCACGCCGGAAGCGCTGCAGGAACTGGAGGCGGGGCTGGCGGCGCTAGCCTACAGCGTGAGCGACCTGCAGCGCATCGTCATCACCCACGCCCACGCCGACCACTACGGCCTGGCGGCGACGCTGGTGGAACGCAGCGGGGCGGAACTGCTAGCCCATGCCTCCTGCGCGGCCCGTCTGAGCGAGGGGGAAGCCCGCGGATGGCGTCTGCGCTGGTACGCTGGCTTGATGAGCGCCGCGGGAGTGCCGCTGGCGACTCAACTGCGAGTGGCAGGTGGCTTCCGCCACATGAACCGCCACAGCGCCACCGTGCAGGTGGAACACCTGCTGGATGAAGGCGATTCCCTTCGCCAGGGGAAGGCGACCTGGGAAGTATTTCACACCCCCGGCCATGCTGCTGGCCTCATCTGCCTCTACCAGCGCCAAGCGCGGTTGCTCCTGGGCAGCGACCATCTCATCAAGCACATCAGTTCCAACGCTATCATCGAACCGCCGGAGCGGGAGGATGCGCCGCGTCGCCGTCCGTTGGTGGAGTATTGGGCCAGCCTGCGGCGGGTGGCGGAGATGGACATCGGCCTCGTCCTTTCCGGACACGGCGAGCCCATTGACGATCACCGGGCGCTTATCGAGCAGCGCTTTGCCTTCTATGAGCAGAGGCTGGATGACATCCGCGGGGTGCTGAACAGGGGCCCGCAGACGGTGTGGGACATCGTGCAGGAGCTCTTCCCCCGCCTGGGAGGCATAGACACCTTCCTGGCTGTTTCCGAAATCCTGGGGCACTTGGACGTGATGGAGGC
>CAZPMV010000206.1:0-3854 GCA_964587335.1 uncultured Anaerolineales bacterium | reverse complement strand
TAGACACCTTCCTGGCTGTTTCCGAAATCCTGGGGCACTTGGACGTGATGGAGGCGGCGGGTGAGGTGAGGGTCGTCACGCGGAATGGCGTGTGGCGTTACGAACTGGTGGCCATTGGATGCTCTGGCGTGTCCTCGGATGCAGCTTCATTTGACAGTCCATAGCCTGTGTGTTATCATGTAGGCAGAACTGTAGGCATGATGGGGGGTAAACGATGATCCGAACGCAGGTGCAGTTGAGAGAGGAGCAGATGGAGACGCTGCGACAGTGGGCTTCAGAGCGCCGCGTGTCAATCGCTGAGTTGATGCGGCAAGCTGTGGACATGCTGATACAGTCATCGTATGCTATTGACGATGCGGAGCGACGGCAGCGTGCCATCGCTATGGTAGGACAGTTTCGCTCGGGGCTCTCCGATGTGTCATCAGAGCATGATCGGTACCTGGTGGAGGCGTACGAGGTCTACAAGCGATGAGAGTGTTCGTGGACACATCAGCTCTGTACGCGATTCTGGACACGGACGATGAAAACCACGAGAAGGCAGGGGATCTTTGGAAAGAGCTGGTTGCGCAAGAGGCTCAACTCGTCAGCAGCAACTACATATTGCTGGAAACGCTGTCATTGGTCCAGCACAGGTTGGGAATCCGCGCTGTGCGCTCCCTCCAAGAACAAGGCGTACCACTGTTGCATGTCGAATGGGTTGACGAATCATGCCATCAGGCCGGTGTTACAGCCGTCCTCACAGCCGCACGCCGCCAACTCAGCCTGGTGGATTGCGTGAGCTTCCAGATCATGCGACAACTGGGGATACGGACGGCGTTTTCTTTTGATCGACACTTCGAAGAGCAGGGGTTCGAGCGTATTCCCGAATGAGCGCAGAGCATTGCTCAGCGCGAAAACGCCCCGTCCTGGAGAGGATGGGGCGTTGGTGCTGGAAGGTTTGACCTTCCCTGCTGCGTCCTACTGCTGGGTATCACGCCTGTACTGCTCGAAGAGCCAATCAAAGAAGAGCTGTTTGGCCTGGGGGTCGTCGGTGACCTTTTTGTAGAACTCGTAGTAATTGTCAACCATCTTGGCAAAGAGTTGTTCGGCAACCTGGTCGAAGGTGAGGCGGACGGTCCCGGGCGGGTTGACCTCGTAGCTCTTCTTGAGGGCGATGTCCTCTGTCAGTTTGCTGCGAAGATGGGCGATGGCGGCCGGGGCATCGCTGTTGACCCCCTCACTGCCGAAGATCCTGTTGAGTTCCTCGATGATGACGGAGAGAGGGTCTTGTTCTTCCTCGGCTTCACCACTGCGGCCGCCCCGACCCACGGGGGCTAGTTCGCTGTCGCCGTGTTGCAGTGCAATGTCGCCATCAAAGGTGCGTTGAGTGCGGTAAAAGTCCACGACAACCTTATCGCGAATGTCGGCCGGCAAATGACTGTCCGGGACAGGAAGTCGGCGCAGCAAGAACCGGTAGAAGTGGAAGCGTCTCTCCCAGTCGGTTTCGGCAAAGGGTAGCACCTGGGCCAGGAATGCGTAGAGGCGCACAAAGTCGTTGAGGCGACTGCGAAAGTCGCGCCGCTCCTCTTGGGGAGCGTAGGCAACGCGCTGGGCCACCGGGTCCAGCAGTGCGTAGAGGGTGGCCAGCTCTTGATGCCGGCCTTTGAAGTAGATTTCGGTGAAAGCGGCTATTTCCTCTTCTTCGCAAAAGTGGTAGTCGTCCAGCTCTGCCTGGAGTTGGTAGAGCACGTTGGGGTCGGTCTCTTCACTCAGGAGGGTGGCTTCGTAGTAGGGTTCGAAGGACTTCTGGATGTGATCGGCCTCGTTGACGAAATCGAGCACCATCGTCTCTGTCTTGTGGGGATGGATGCGGTTGAGGCGGCAGAGGGTTTGCACCGCGTTGACGCCGCCCAGTTTCTTGTCCACGTACATGGTGTGCAGCAAGGGCTGGTCGAAGCCGGTCTGGAATTTGTTGGCCACGACGAGCAGGCAGTAGGCGGGCTTTTTGAAGGTGGCAGCGGTGGCGCTTTCGGGTATGCGCACGCCGGTTGAGGCGGTGTTCATCCCGGTCTCGGTGTAGTTGTTGTCGCCGTCTTTGACGGCGCCGGAAAAGGCGACCAGGGTCTTGAACGGGTATTGATGTTCCCGCAGGTAATGATCAACGGCCAGTTTGTAGCGCACGGTGTGGAGGCGGGAGCGGGTGACGATCATGGCCTTGGCCTGGCCATTGATGCGATGGGCGACGTGGTGGGCGAAGTGCTCGATCATTATGGCGACCTTCTGGTCAATGGCGTGGTCGCTGAGTTCGACCAGGTGTTTGAGTTGCCGCTGGGCCTTCTTGCGGTCGTATTGGGGATCGTCCTCAATTGTCTTGAGCAAGCGCCAGTAGGATTTGTAGGTGGTATAGTTTTCCAGCACGTCCAGGATGAAGCCCTCCTCGATGGCCTGACGCATGGGGTAGAGGCTGAAGGGGCGGGGCTTGCCGTCGGAGCCGGGGGCGCCAAAGAGTTGCAGGGTCTTGGCCTTGGGGGTGGCGGTGAAGGCAAAGGTGCTGACGTGGGGCAGGTGGCGGCGCAGGGTCATCTCGCGGACGAGCACGTCTTCCATATCCTCGATCTCGCCGGATTCGGCGGCTTCGGCTTCCTCCAGACTGCCGACGTCGAGGGCGCGGTGCAGGGCCTGGGTGGATGCGCCGGACTGGGAGGAGTGGGCCTCATCCACGATGACGGCGAAGCGCTGACTGGGCAGGTTGCCCACCTGGCGGGCGATGACGGGGAACTTTTGCAGGGTGGTGACAATGATGGGCTTGCCGTCCTCCAGGGCATCCTTGAGTTGCTGGGAATCCTTGGTAATCGCTTTGACGACGCCGCGCGTCTTTTCGAACTGGCGGACGGCGTTCCGGAGTTGGCGGTCCAGGACGCGCCGGTCCGAAATGACGACGATGGTATCAAAGATCGGCTCGTCTTGATCGTCGTGCAGGACAGAAAGCTGGTGGGCCAGCCAGGAGATGGTCATCGTTTTGCCGCTGCCCGCGCTGTGTTGAATCAGATAACGCTGGCCGGGGCCGCGCTCGCGGGCGTCGGCCACCAGCTCGCGCACGGCGGTGAGTTGGTGGTAGCGGGGGAAGATGATCTTTTTCTTCCCCGTTTTCTTGCCGTCCTCGTCCAGCTCGTCGTACATGTGAATGAAGCGATATATGAGGTTGAGGACGCTATCTTTGGCCCACATCTCCTCCCACAGGTAGGAGGCGGCGAACTTGCCAGAGGTGCGCGGCGGGGGAGGGTTGCCTGCGCCGTGGTTGTAGCCCTGGTTGAAAGGCAGGAACTCGGTCCGGTCATCTTGCAGGCGGGGGGTGACGTAGACCTCTTTGTCGTCTACAGCGAAGTGGGCCAGGCAACGTCCCATCTTGAACAGCGGCTCGGTGGAGGGGCGGTCTCTTTTGTATTGTTTGATGGCGTCCTCGACGTTCTGGCCGGTGAGCTGGTTCTTTAGCTCGGCGGTGAAGATGGGCAAGCCGTTGAGAAAGAAGGTCAGGTCGAGCGCGGGCTGGCTGGGGTCATCCTCGGGCCGGTAGCGGAGCTGGCGGACCACGCTGAAAATGTTGCCCTTGTAGCGCTTTTGCTCGTCGGGGTTGAGGGTGGTATTGGGGCGGAAGTAGGCCAGGCGAAAGTGGCAGCCAGAGTCTTTGAACTCGTGGCGCATCGTGTAGAGCGTGCCCTTATGCTCAATCTGTTGGACCAGGCGCTGAGTGAAACGCCAGGCTGCTTCGGTGGGATATTGCCTGACGTACCTGAGCCAGGTCTGCGGCTGGGTGGCCTGGACGAATTTGACCACCAGCTCGGGATCCATGCACAGTCCCCGGTCATAGTCGGTGG
>CAZPMV010000205.1:4653-5787 GCA_964587335.1 uncultured Anaerolineales bacterium | reverse complement strand
AGGCCAGGCCAATGACCGCCCGCTGCCAGGCGTCGTTGGCGTCCACTTCGGCCGCAGAGATGTTGAACTCGCGGTGCAGCTTGGCCAGGAGCGATTTGACCACCCTCCGTTTGCCCTTGAGGGAACCGTTGCCAGGGATGTGTAGTTCGATGGTCGCGGTGCCTATGATCATGACGAGAGTTGCCAGAGAGCAAGGTGCGGTAGGTGTTGCGTGATGCGTGAAACGTGATGCGTGAGATGTGTCAACGACGTTCGGTCCAGTCGGCGGTGGCGTATTTCGTCTCCCGCAGTTCAGCGGCGCGAGCCCGTTCCCAAGTGCTTGGTTCGCCAGGGATCAACGTCAGGCAAAGCGCGGCGGCGAAACCTTCGGCCAGAGCTGAGGCAGCGGCAGAGAAACTGACTTCTTGCCCCAACACCTCGGCGACGGTGATGGCCCGCTGGCGCAGGGTGTCCCGAAGCGCTTCCCGCTCTGCTTCGTCAGCAAAGGCCAGGCAGTCCACAATGCGGGCCACGTCGCCGCGTAGCGGCAGGGAGCCATGCTGTAGTACGCAGCCTGCCCTCCGACACTGGGCGCTGCCCACTAGCTTGCGCCCGGCCACGGTGATCTCGTGGGCCGAAGGCACGTCGAAGCAGGCCGCCGAAATGTCGGCCCCTGCACGGTTCTCGGCCGGTGTCTCTTGAGCTTCGATCCCCATCCCCAGTCGCCGCAGGCCGTCCAGCAGACCGGCACTGAGGCGGTGGTATACTTCCAATACACCGCCGTTCAACCTCGGTTCGTTCGCGGGCCCGGCGACGCTGTAGGTCAGCTCATCGCTGTGCAGGATGGCCCTGCCGCCAGTGGGACGGCGGACGATGTCGTAGGCACGGGCGGCGCAGCGGGTAGCGTCCGCTTCAACAAAGGGCTGGTTGCGGCCGAGAGAGAGGCAGGGCGACTGCCAACCGTAGAAGCGCAGCGTCGGCAGCGCGTATCCGGCCACCGTTGCCTCAGCGATGGCCTCGTCAATGGCCATGTTGGTGGCGCCGTCGGCAACCCCATCTATCAGCAGCCGCCACTCAGCATTCGCCAGATTTGATCCTCGAACCATGTGACCTTGTGACCTTGTAACCCGAAACCCGAAACCCGAAACCCGAAAC
>CAZPMV010000205.1:0-4553 GCA_964587335.1 uncultured Anaerolineales bacterium | reverse complement strand
AACCCGAAACCCGAAACCCGAAACCCGAAACTCCGAACTCCAAGCCCCAAACCCGAAACTCAGACCACGATCTGGCCATCTTTGGCGAACAACTCGCCATCCACGGTCACCTGGCCGCCGCGCCGCAGATCGCAGATCATGTCCCAGTGGATGGCCGATTCGTTGATACCGCCCGTCTCGGGATACGCTGCGCCCAGCGCCATGTGCACCGTGCCGCCGATCTTCTCGTCGAAGAGGATGTTCTTGGTGAAGCGCTGGATGCCCGGATTGAGGCCGAAGGCGAACTCGCCCAGGCGGCGGGCACCCTCGTCGGTGTCCAGCATGGTGTGCAGGAAGGCTTCGTTCTTGCTGGCTGTGGCCTTGACGACCTGGCCATCTTCGAACCACAATTGTACGTCTTGCACCTCGCGGCCGCGGTAGCAGGCTGGGTAGGTGAAACTCACGTGGCCGTTGACCGCCGTCTCCACAGGTCCGGTGAAGATCTCGCCGTCGGGCATGTTGAAGTCGCCGCCGTCGCAGTTGATGAACTTCCGCCCCTCGACGGAGAGGGTGAGATCGCTGCCGGGCCCCACGAGTCGCACTTCCCGCTTGCCCTCAAGCCAGTCCACCAACCGCTGCTGTCGGCGCGAAAGCTCCTGCCAGCGGGCAACAGGGTCTCCTTCGCCATCCACAAAGCAGGCGCTGTAGACAAAGTCCTCAAACTCGCTCAGTGCCATCTCGGTGTCCTGTGCGTAGGCCTGGGTGGGGAAGAGGGTCACGCACCAGCGGAGCTCACCGGCGGCGGAGCGCTCCAGATAGCGGTGCAGCACATCCCTGTAGGCGACCGCCCAGCGGGACTGTTTGGCGGGATCGATGTTCGTGCGGGCCTTGGTGTTGGCCTCGGCGTCAGCGCGGATCATGACGTCGAACTCCTCGTAGAACTGCCGCAGGATGGGCGACACGAAATCGAGCTGGGCATCGCTGGCGTAGCGGAAGAAGGTCTCCTCTTGATCCGGCAGCCACACGTTCAGATGAGGGTGAGCGCCCCGCTGCAGACACTGCCGGAACAGTGCGCTGATCAGCGGCTCGCCCAGAGCATGGCCGCGGATGACCACCACATCGCCTTCCTTGACGCGGGTGGTGTAGTCCAGGATAACCGTTGCCAATCGTTCAACACGTGGATCGCGCATGAAAACCCCTTTCGTTTGCTGTGTTCAAGGCTCGGCGTTCGGTGTTTGCCCTGAAAGCCGAACCTGAAACTTGGAACCTTCGAACCTGCAACCTCACTGACCTGCTTGCCGTACGTACTTGTCCAGAAAAGCGGTCAGCCGCCGGTACAGCTCGGCCGTGTCCGGCGTGACGTTGACCTGATCGAGGTAGTGGGTCGTGTCCTCGTAGAGAAACAGCTCGTGAGTCACACCCTCAGCGGCCAGCACATCAGCGAACCGCTGTGCCTGGTTGTATGGAATCACCTCGTCGCTGGTGGTGTGCACGACGAAGATGGGGGGCATGTGTGCGGCGTGAAAAGCGGGCGAATAGCCGAGGTAGATCTCGGGGTAGCGATCGGGCCGGCCTAGGGCGGCGATGGCCGTTGCATACTTGGCCGGGATCTCCAAATCCTGATCGTACAGGGCCTGCACGCCCAGGAGGGCGTCGCTGATGCCACCTACGATGACCAGCGCATCCACGCCGCCCGGTTCCTCCCGCAATGCCTGGTACAGGATGATGGAGCTGAAGCTGCCCGATAGCCAGCCTTCCCGCTCCGTATCGGCGTGGGCAGTCAACTGTCCGTCTCGCAGGTAGGCTACGGCGTTCAGCAGATCCCGCCCCAGGCCAGGGATGTCCAGCAGGCCCCGCTGCGGGCTGGGGCCGGTGGCCAGCACCACGTATCCCTCGTTGGCTATGGCCACCGAGACCCGATCCCAGTTCATGGGTTCGCTGGGATAGCTGGCCACCAGCACCGGCAGCGGTTCGGTGATCTGCACTCCTTGTGGCTCATATACCAGCGTGGTGGTGATGACCAGTCCGTCGTTGGTGAAGGTGACCGGCACGCGACTGGCGTGGACTTCAGCAGGAAACAGAGCTTCGCCGGTCTGTGTTGGGCCAATCATCGGCGGCTCGTCGAGAGTCGGCAGCCACGGCTGGCGCTTGGTCAGCGTGAAGTCGACGCCGCCGGTGAGCAAAGCAGGCTGTACGGCAACATTGGTTCGCTCGTCCCTGCCACGGTGATGGACGGCGTCGTCGTAGCCCCATTTGCTGGCCACGGGCACGTAGCGTCCTGGTGGCACGCCCTCGATGCGATAGGTGCCCAGTTCATCGCTCCGAGCGCGGTAGGCCTCGCCCTTGACGCCGGCAACCAGTACTAGCGCGTCCGCCAGCGGCTGCCCAGTCCCGTTCGTCACCACGCCGCCGATGGCGCCGCCGCTGGCCTCGCCTGTCTCCCGTTCGCCGAACCAGCCACTCCGCAGCGTGCGCAGGCGGTATTCGGCGACGTTGAACGCTGCTCGCCCTGCCGGCGTGCGCCGCGCCAGCAACAGGCCCACAACTGCCACGATCAACAACAGCAGGGTGGCCAGCAACACCCAGCGCCAGCAACATCTAGTAGGTCTTCTCCTGGACACGCTCACCTCCGGTCAGGGGCCGATCGTGCTCCTGCTTCCAACCGACAGACGTCGTCACAGCTTGTGCCATTATAGCATGGCCTCAACGGTTCGTCAAAGGCGAGATCTGCTTTGCTGTAAGCTGTCCTTCAGGCACCTTGCCCTGAAACGGAGTCCCGGTAGTAGTCGTGGCGTAACGTCCCGCCGAGGAGGCGGTAATGCCGTTCACAGGGCGAAGCAGGACAGATGGTCAGATTGTCAGTAGCCACGAGGCACGCGAGATGCGGAAAGACGTACTGCAATTGACAGTCAATCGCAGCCGATGGGTTACGATATTGACGACTGGCGAGCTGCCTGATATGGAAACGGTCACGAGCAGTCCTGGGAGGGGTGGTTGGAGAAGTGTCGGTAATGATAACTCGCTGGCCACCTACTCTACGTCACCCTCGGTTCGGGAGTGGCGGCGGGGTGAGCGACCGCCCCGCCGGGGAGGGAGTTTTGAAATCCTTGACTTCCCATCTCAGTTGTGCTATACTGAGCGCAGATGGCTGGTCGGCTGAAAGGCGCACCAACTGCTCTGTTGCACGACCGCATCACGCTTCCGCACTCTCTGACCGCTGCAGCTGCGCTTCGCCGGCCCGGCGGCACACCATCCACCACTAACCCCTGCTCCAGAGGTCCCTGCCCTTTCTCGCAAAGGAGCGCAATGCCCCCACGATTGGGAGTCACAGTCATGCAAGCGAAGAAGTTCCTGACTGGTAGAGGCCTGCTCGTCACGGCGCTGCTCGTCGCCGGATCGGTGGCGGCCTGCCCGTCGGCCCAGGACCCTGGCACCGCCAGTGGCATCACCACGTTCGCTTCCCCATTTGCTTCGCTCAGGACGGGGCTCAGTGCAGGCCTGGCTGGGACTGTCTGGAGTGAAATCAGCTACCAGGGCAGGCTGACCGCCGACAATCCTAACCCACCAGCCTCCCCTGTCAAACTTGTCTTCATCCACCACTCTGTCGGCGACGACTGGCTGAGCACCGGCATTGGCAATCTGGGTAACCAGTTGGGCGCCAGAAACTACTACGTCAGCGATACCTACTACGATTGGGGGCCAGACGACATCGGTTCGTATACCGATATCGGCCAGTGGTGGGACTGGTTCCGGGGCCCCAACAGTACTACCTACACTCAGGCCGTCTACAACGCCACTAACCGCCACGCCGACTACACGCGCCCCATGGCAGACCCCGGCGGTGAGAACCAGATCATCATGTTCAAATCCTGCTACCCCAACTCCCACCTGGGGGGGAACGCGGGCGACCCGCCGACCACCGGCTCAAACCCCCTTCGTGGGGAGGACTGGGGCTCCGAACACCACACCGTGGGCAACGCCAAAGGTATCTACAATGACATCCTGGAATACTTCGCCACCCGCCAGGACAAGCTCTTCGTCGTCATCACCGCGCCGCCCCTGGTGGGAATCGAAACCGATTCGACCCACGCGGCCAACGCCCGCGTTTTCAATACTTGGCTAGTCGCAGACTGGCTAGATGGCTACCCCTACAACAACGTGGCTGTCTTTGACTTCTACAATGTCCTCACCTCTAATGGGGGGAACTGGCACACCAACGATCTGGGCTGGGACACGGGCAACCACCACCGCTATCGCAACGACGCCATCGGGTACATCACCGACCAGGGAGGCAACACCGCCGCCTACCCCGACGGCGGCAGTGACAGTCACCCGTCTCAGGCTGGCAGCGAGAAGGCCACCGGCGAGTTCGTCCCCCTGCTCAACATCTTCTACCACCGCTGGATGGAGGGCGAGGGGACGCCGACCCCCACGGCCACCGGTACAACAAGCACAGCCACACCGACAGCGACGCCGACGGCCACGCCCACTGACACCGTCTCACCGGCGCCAACCATGTGGGTCTACCTGCCGCTGATCCTGAAGGGCTATGCTCCCTCCGTCACACCCACCCC
>CAZPMV010000204.1:0-5824 GCA_964587335.1 uncultured Anaerolineales bacterium | reverse complement strand
TCATCCCCGTTTGCGCTGAGGTCAGCGAGGCTGTGCCGACAAAGAGCAGCAACAAGACGCCTCCTGTCTGAGTTTGTGCCTGGTGTCTCGTCATGGTATAATCTGGGCGCGACTATTCAGGCTGCTGCCCAAAGGAACGAGGATGGAACGCGGATTGGACGGATTCTAACTGGTTTCTCAGAATGTATCTGCGCATACCCATGGAGTCCGTGTTGGTCCGTGTTCGTCCGTGTTCGTCCGTGTCCAATCCTTGCCTGGCTGCACAGGCAGGCCTGGCTGAGCAGTTACCTGGTCGCCGCAATCCGAGTGGTTGGTCGAGTGGTTGGTGATGAGGACAACCAAGGTGCTGGATGGATAAGGAAGCAGTTCGCCAGATGGTGCGGCGCGTGGTCTACCGCACGCTGGGCATGCCACAGAGTTCACGACCGGTCACTGTCCGGCCCTTGGTGACAGAGACCGATGTCCGTGATGTGCCCACTGGAGGGCGGCTCTCCGTCCCCCAGGGCGCGCTCATCACCCCCCTCGCCCGGCAGATAGCCCTGGAACGGCGGGTCACGCTGGAAAAGGCAAGTGCAACAACGCCGCTGACGCCGGGCAGTGCACCGCTCAGTGATCCCAGCCGACCCGGTCAACAGACCGTAGCTATCGGGGCCGACCACAGCGGGTATGAGTTGAAAGAAGCGCTGAAGGGCCATCTGAGTGAGCTGGGATACGCCGTCGTGGATTGCGGAACCGACAGCACCGCCTCGGTGGACTATCCGGACTTCGCTTTCGCGGTGGCGCGACTGGTGGCCCAAGGCCGCGCCTGGCGTGGCATCGTCGTGGACGGTGCGGGCATCGGTTCATGCATGGCCGCCAACAAGGTGCCTGGTGTGCGCGCAGCCATGTGCTACGATCAGGCTACCGCCGTCAACAGCCGTGAGCATAACGACGCCAATGTTCTGACGCTGGGCGCTGGACTGATTGGCCCCAGCCTGGCCCAGCAAATCGTCAAGAGCTGGCTGGAGACGCCAACCGGTGGAGGGCGTCACGCGCGCCGGGTCAACATGATCATGCAGATCGAGCGACGTTTCTCGAAGGACCGCGTCGGGGAATAGCAAACAATGAGGAAGCTGGACGAAGCAACGATCGAGCGCATCATTGAGCAGATCACCCATCAGGTTCTCCTCTTGATACAGGGAGAGGCAGAGACAGGAGCTGATAGCGGCGCTGCTCAGTCTCTCTCAGCACACAACTACGTGGAGCGAGTGCAGCCAGTCGTCATAGCTGGAGCTGACCGCATCGCCAGCACCTTGGGCATTATGCCGACTGACGGCTCTATCGCCCACATGATCGATCACACAGTGCTCAAGCCCGATGCCACCCAGGACCAAATCGCGCAATTGTGCTATGAGGCGCGCAAGCACAGCTTCGCTTCAGTATGTGTCAATCCCGCCAACGTAAAGATGTGCAGCGAACTGCTGCAAGGCAGCGACGTTCCGGTCTGTACTGTTGTCGGCTTTCCACTAGGCGCCACACCTACCGAGGTCAAGGTCTTCGAGGCTCAACAGGCCATTCGCGAAGGTGCGGCAGAGGTTGACATGGTAATCAACGTCGGCGCGCTCAAATCCCGGGACTACGAACGGGTGGAGCGCGACATCGCCTCCGTGGCCCTGACCTGCCATGCTGGCAACGCCATCCTCAAGGTGATCATCGAGGCAGCCCTGTTGACCGATGAGGAGAAGGTCGTTGCCTGCCAGCTTGCCAAGGTGGCTGGCGCTGACTTCGTCAAGACCTCCACGGGGTTCGGGCCGGGCGGCGCCACTGCCGAGGACGTCGCCCTCATGCGGCGCGTAGTCGGTCCTGCCATGGGCGTGAAAGCGGCGGGCGGTATTCGTACCTACGAGGATGCACAGAAGATGGTCGCAGCAGGGGCTACGCGGATCGGCGCCAGCGCCAGCGTGAAGATCCTGCAGGAAGCCGAATCATGAGTTCGAGGGCCAATTGGACGCTTGACAAAGGAGAACGGGCATGACTGTGCAGTTGCGTACTTATGTCTTCCTGGATAGTCTACAACCACAGCACTCGGGATTCCTGGGCACGGTGGCGCGGGGCTTCCTGCCCCTGCCCTATGATACCTCGCTGTGGGTAGAGATCTCACCCGGCATCGAGATCAATCGCCTCACCGACATCGCGCTGAAATCCACCCGGGTCCGCCCCGGCATGCAGATTGTCGAGCGACTGTTTGGCTTGCTGGAGGTGCATCACCAGGATCAGGCTGAGGTTCGGGCGGCCGGCGCGGCAATCCTGCAGGCACTGGACCTGGAGGAATCGGATCGTATCAAGCCCAGGGTTATTTCCAGCCAGATCATTCGCCACGTGGATGCCCACCAGGTGCAACTTATCAACCGCATGCGCCACGGTCACATGCTGCTGGCGGGTCAGACGCTGTACGTGCTGGAGGTGGAACCGGCGGGCTACGCTGCTCTGGCGGCCAACGAGGCCGAGAAGGCCGCCCACATCAACATCCTGGAGGTTCGTGCCTTCGGCAGCTTTGGGCGCGTCTATCTGGGTGGCGAAGAACGTGATATTATGGCTGGCTACGGTGCGGCCGTCGCTGCCATTGAGGACGTCAGCGGACGCGAGATCGAGACGAAGCGCCGCGACTAGTGTTGGTAGAGTGGTACACTGGCAGATTGATCCCCAATGCACCAATTTCTCAATCTGCCGATTTGCTAGTTTCCCAATTCAGGAGGATACGAGGATACCATGACTGAAGCACTCGGTATGATCGAAACGAAGAGCTTTCCCGCTATGGTCGAGGCAGCCGACGCGATGGTCAAAGCGGCCAAGGTCGAGTTGGTAAGCTACGAGAAGACCGGTGGCGGTCAGGTGACTGCCATCGTGCGCGGCGACGTGGCAGCCGTCAAGGCAGCCGTCGAGGCTGGCGCGCGTGGAGCTGAGCGGGTAGGCGAAGTCGTCGCTATCCACATCATCCCGCGCCCGCACGCCAACGTGGACCGCACACTACCCCTGGGACGCCCACCCGCCGAGGGCAAGTAACCGACAAACGGAGTTCGTCATGCTACTAGGAAGAGTCGCAGGCACGCTGGTCGCCACGCGCAAGGAGACCAGCTTGGAGGGGCTCAAGTTCCTGGTGCTCAAACAGATCGACATTGAGGGCCAGGAGACAGGGGCCTATCGTGTGGCGGCGGACGCGGTTGGCGCGGGGCTGGGCGAGGTGGTGCTCTACGCCACCGGCAGCTCTGCTCGCCAGACGAAGTTGACAGACAGACGGCCATGCGATGCCGTCATCATGGCCATTGTGGACATGCTGGAGGTGGACGGCGTCGTGAAGTATGATAAGGCTAAGGCTGAAGCTGGCTGATGATTGATGATGCTCGTGTTGACGCTATAGTTCAGCAGGTGATGGCCGAACTACGCCAGGGGGAACGGGTACGCCACGGCCCTCCGGTGGAGCTGCCAAACGCCGGGCAACCTCCCCCGCCGGCCCCGGCGTTGCGCCACGGTGACAACCTGTTCCCCGACGTAGATAGCGCCGTGGCGGCAGCACGTCGCGCCTACCTGGAACTGGGCCGTATGCCGCTTGCGGTGCGCGAGCAGATGATCGCCCACACCCGCCGCGTGATGCGCGAGAACGCGCAACTCCTGGCCCATGAAGCCTGGCAAGAGACGGGAATGGGACGCTACGAGGACAAAATCGAGAAGAACCTGCTCAACGCCAACAGGACACCTGGGACAGAGATACTGACCCCGACTGCATGGAGCGGTGATGACGGTCTGACGCTGATCGAATACGCGCCCTACGGCGTGATCGGCGCGATCATCCCCAGCACAAACCCCACGTCCAGCGTGATCTGCAACTCGATCGGGATGGTGGCAGCGGGCAACGCCATTGTCTTCAATGCGCACCCTGGAGCGCGTGCCTGTTCCAACCGTGCGGTACAGTTGGTTAACGAGGCTATCGTCGAGGCGGGTGGGCCGACTCACCTGGTATGCGCCGTGGCCGAGCCCACCATACAGACCGCTCAGAAGATCATGCGCCACCCCGACGTGCAATTGCTGACCGTCACCGGCGGAGCGGGTGTGGTGCGGGAAGCGATGCAGAGTGGCAAGCGGGCGGTCTGTGCTGGCCCAGGCAATCCGCCGGTGGTAGTGGATGAGACAGCCGATCTAGAGCAGGCCGGACGCGACATCGTGCGCGGCGCCTCTTTTGACAACAACATCATTTGCGTTGACGAGAAGGAGGTCTTCGCCGTTGCTGCCATTGCCGACGACCTGAAGCGTGTCATGTGCAGTCATGGAGCCTACGAGATCAACTCCTGGCAACTCAACCGGCTGATGAAGTCCATCTTCACCCAGGTTCCGCCAGCGGGGCAGCACGGCACGATGAACAAGGCTTTCATCGGCAAGAACGCCAACGTGTTGCTCAAGGAGATCGGCGTGAATGTCGGGGATGAGGTCCGCCTGGTACTGGTGGAAGTGGAGCGAGACCACCCGCTGGTGCTCTCAGAGCAGATGATGCCGATCATCCCGCTGGTCCGCGTGGGCGACGCCGATGAGGGCATTGACCTGGCCAAGATAGCTGAGCACGGCTTCCGGCACACGGCGGTGATGCACTCCAAGAACCTGGATCACCTGAGCCGCATGGCGCGGGAGATGGACTGCAGTATCTTTGTGAAGAACGGCCCCTCGCTTGCCGGCGTCGGCTACGGCGGCGAAGGCTTTTGCTCGTTTACCATCGCCAGTCCCACCGGTGAGGGGATCACCAACCCCATCAGCTTCAGCCGCATCCGCCGCTGCGTGCTCAAGGACTCGTTCCGGATCGTCTAACTTCCAATATCCAATCTCTAATCTCCATTCTCTGATCCCTGATCTCCAAATTCCCATGATTGACCCAGCCCTCGCCCTCCTCGAATTCAGCAGCATCGCAGCCGGCATCGAGGCTGCCGATGCCATGGTCAAGCGCGCCCCCATTGGCGTGATCAGGGCGGGCACGGTGCAGCCCGGCAAGTACCTGGTGCTGATCGGGGGCGAAGTGGCTGACGTTGAGGAATCGCTGGCGGCGGGGCGCGAGGTGGGCGGTGCGGCGGCCTTGGATTTCGTCTACCTGCCCCAGGTCCATCCGGAAGTAGTGGAAGCCATCGGTGGGGGACGGGTGCCGCAGGCGACGGACGCTCTGGGCATCGTTGAAACGACCACGGTCGCGGCCGCCATCCACGCTGCCGATGCCGGCATCAAGGGCGCTGAGGTGCGGTTGACCGAGGTGCGGTTGGCCGACGGGCTGGGGGGCAAAGGCATCGTGCTCTTCTCTGGCCTGGTCGCCGATGTGCAGGCCGCGGTCGAGATCGGTGTGGGCGTGCTGGAGCGGCCCGATCTGTTGGTGCGTCAGGTCGTCATCCCGCAGCTCCACCCGGAGATGTGGGAGAACGTTTCCGAGGCCACCCGCTTTCGGGCCAGGGTGGTTGGCAAATCATGAAGTTCGCGCGCGTGATCGGCACGGTGGTCGCCACCCGCAAATACGAAGGTCTTGAAGGGATCAAGTTCCTCGTCGTGCAACCGTTGGACAGGGACTTGAATCCCAAGGGTCGTCCCGTCGTCGCTGCCGACGCCACGGCACAGGCCGCCCCCGGCGAGTTGGTCTTCATGGTGGCCAGCCGGGAAGGGGCACAGGCGCTGCCGGAGGTATTCGTGCCCGTAGACCTGGCCATCACCGGCATCGTGGACGAAGTCGACGTCGAGCGCGGCCCGCGCCGCCAGCAACCCACTGCCGTCTGGCACCACCTGTCGCCTGTCCTGAGCCAGGTCGAAGGAGAGGATGACT
>CAZPMV010000203.1:0-5830 GCA_964587335.1 uncultured Anaerolineales bacterium | reverse complement strand
CTCATCGAGGACAGGCCCCGTTTTGCCACCATTCGCGCCCTGGAGCCCACCTACCTGTTGGAGTTCTCCGAACATGACCTGAGCTCCGTGTTGCTCCGGCAGCCCCGGCTCCTCTATCGGTCCATGCGTGTGCTCAGTGCCCGGCTGCGCGAGGCCGACCTGCAGATGATCGCTGACCTGCAGCGGAAGAACGAGGAGCTTGCCCGGGCCTATCGCGAACTGCAGGAAGCCCAGGCTGCCCTGGTGGAGAAGGAGAGGCTGGAGCGCGAACTGGAGTTGGCGCGGGATCTGCAACAGAGCATCCTCCCTCACGAGTTCCCCCGCCTGCAGGGGTTCAGCTTCGCTGCGCGCAGCCGACCTGCCCGTCGGGTGGGAGGCGACTTCTACGACGTCATCTCGCTCAGCGGAGGTCGCGTGGGTCTGGTGATGGCGGATGTGTCGGACAAGGGCATGGCCTCCGCCCTGTACATGGCGCTCACGCGCAGCCTCATCCGTGCCGAGGCCAAACGCAGGTTCTCGCCACGGCAGGTGCTGTTGAGCGTCCATAGGCTGCTGATGGAGATGACCCAGGCCGACATGTTCGTCACCATCTTCTACGGGGTGCTCGATCCAGCCCAGTCCATTCTCCACTATGTCCGAGCGGGCCATGATCGACCGCTGCTCTTTAGCCCCGAAACCGGCGAATGCCGATTCCTGGCTGGCGAGGGGATGCTGCTGGGGTTGCTCGAGAAGGTGAACCTGGAGGAAGTCGGTGTGGACCTGTGTCCTGGTGATCTGCTGGTGCTCTACAGCGATGGGATCACCGACGCGAATTCACCGGCGGGCGAGTTCTTCGGCGTGGAGCGGTTGCAGGAGGCGATCTGCGGTACTGGCTCGCTGAACGCTCAGGATGTGTGCGATCTGATCTTCGGGAGTGTGGACCAGTTTCAGGCGCAGGCTGAGCAGTACGACGACATGGCGCTGCTAGTGATGAGGGCGAACGGCGAAACTTGGAGTCCCTGATCAAAGCAGGGGCAGCATGTGCTCCAGTAGTGCCGCGACGTTGGTGTTGACCAGCCGGACACCGGCGTTGAAGCGGCGCAAGTTCGTCCACGTCTCAGGATGATGCAGCAAATGGATCAGCCTGCGTGCCTGGTAGCGAAGCCAGGCTAGCCAGCCGGCGCCCTCGTCGGCGTAGCGCAGCAGGGGGGTGTAGTCGAAAGCAGCATGGGCGTCGGCGGTATCGCTGATCCCCCGCAGCACCAGCCAGGGTAGACCGTGCGCCGCCGCTACCTGGGCCACGGCTGCGCCCTCGTTCTCCACGGCTAGCGCGCCGAAGGTCTCGTGCAGCCAGCGCTTCTGGTCGTCGGCGAAAACCACCTGATCGCCGGAGGCGATAGTCCCCACCCAGGCCAGCCCAGGGCGGTTGCCATCGGATG
The DNA here is from genome assembly GCA_964587335.1 of uncultured Anaerolineales bacterium. Classification (GTDB taxonomy): domain Bacteria; phylum Chloroflexota; class Anaerolineae; order UBA3071; family UBA3071; genus UBA3071. The sequence goes on along the minus strand of CAZPMV010000203.1, from coordinate 4,412 downwards.
AAACCAGTTTGACCCTTTCGGTAGCCTTCTGCGCCAGATGCACCAGGCGGGGATCAGCGGGGAAGACACGCCAATGGGCGTGGCCGCGATTGGGCAACTCGTTGCCTGTGGTCACGAAGCCCCGCTCCAGGAAGACGCCCACGTCGTACGGTACTACCCGGTCGGCAATGACCACGTCGCCGACGCGCAACTGCGGGGCGATGGCTCCCGAAGAGCCGAAGTTGAGCAGCACATCCGGTGCGTGGCGATCTATGAGCCACTGCAGGGCCATGGTTGCGTTCACCTTGCCGATGGCGCATTGGGCCAAGATCACCTCGTGCTGGCCCCATCGCCCGCGCCAGAACGTACCTGCTGGTGTAGTCTCTGTGATAAGACCGTCGAGCCGTCGTCGCAGGTGTTCTATTTCGTCGGCAACCCCAAGGATGGCGATGACCGACATGCTCTAGGGCGTGGCCTGCCTGGGGCTGGCCGTTATGCTTGGCCTTGCTCCCACGAACGAAAAAGCAGTGAGGGGCAATGCCTCTGCCTCCAGACGCGAGAGGTTGACAATCCGGCTGGCATGGTCAATATCAATGCCCACCAGATGCCCTTCGGCGTCAAAGTCTAACACCACCCCTGGCGCCACCTCAAGGGAGTCCACACTGGTCTTTTCAGAGAGGTCAATATAGAGCGAATCGGTCTGTGGATGATAATGAAACTTTACGGTCACACCTCCTTGAAGCCGCGATCAGGGAAAGCGTTATGCAGGGTTTCGTCGTCTTCCAGTGTCACCACGGGCAGGTACTTTCCCAGTTTGGGAATGAAGATCCAATGGCGGATGCGCCCGTCAGGCTGAACCTCGCGGTGTACTGCTTCGCTCAACGCTCGCTCGCACCATTCACGTTGGATGTATGGACGTTTTCGCAAGACTTGCTCCTCGAAGTAACGGGTTGTTTGCACTGCAGTGCCTTGCTCAATTGCTTCATCACTGCTCCCTTTCCGCTTCAGGCAGACTGGTGAAGAAGCCCAACTTGTCAACTACCGCTCTCTCGCTGCCAGTAGTTCCTCTACCAGCGCTTCTTCCTCCTCCCGACTGTGCACTTGACTGTCCAACCGGGCAGCGAGCACCGCGTCCAAGATGCGGCGATAGACGGGGCCGCCGGGCACGCCTAGCTGCCGAAGGTACGAACCATCGATATCGGTCTGCACGGTGCACAGCCGCTGCTGGTATTGCTCCAGCCGCTGTCGCACCAGCCAGGAATCGGTGACCACGCCAAAGACAAAGCGCGCAGCGTCGGACGCCGGATGCAGGATGCGGTAGACGCCGCTCGTGGGCAGATCGTTGCGCATCAGTTCCCCTTCCTGCGCCTGCAGTCTGTGCACTGCTTCCACCAGCAACCGGTCATCGCGCACGAAACGCAGCCGCTGCAGGAAGGCCCGCAGGTCATCGCCGTCGAGACGACAGGCCAGCAGCGCCAGGTACAGCGAGGGAGCCGGAGGGAGCGCCATCTCGTTCTCGATCTCCAAGGCCTGGCGCAGGGCGGGGAACTTCCTCTGCTGCCAGTCGTTCCAGCGCAGGCCGCGGTTGATCTGCGACAGCACGCCCAGTTCACCCAGGCGGGCCAAGGCGTGCTCCGGCATGTCCTCGGCCAGGATCAGGTAGAGCTCGTGGCGGATACGCTCGCCGCTGACGCGGTCTAGCAGACCCCGAGCGTCGTCAATCAACTCGGCGGTGCGCGCTTCGATGCGGAAGCCGAAGCGCTGCTCGAAGCGAGCAGCCCTCAGGATGCGCGTGGGGTCCTCGACCAAGCTCAGGCTGTGCAGGACGCGGATCAGTCCGTCCTGCAGGTCTCGCTCCCCGCCATAGAAGTCCAGCAATTCCCCCCAGTGCTCCCGGTCGAGCCGGATGGCCAGCGTGTTGATGGTGAAATCGCGGCGGTGCAGGTCCTGCCGAATGGAACTCCGCTCCACCGTCGGCAGTGCCGTGGGGTGCTCGTAGAATTCGATGCGGGCGGTGACAAAGTCCAGGCTGTGTATTGGGTATTGGATATCGGGCATTGGAGGCTGGAGGTTGGAGTCTAGAGTATCGAGTATCCATTTCGCTGTGCCAAAGCGCTTGTGGCTGCGCACCCGGCCGCCGTGATCGTGCGCCAACTGCCGCGCCAATTTGATGGCGTGCCCCTCCACTACCAGGTCTACGTCGAAGGTGGGCTGTCCCAGCAGGAGGTCACGCACGAAGCCGCCCACAGCGTACAGCGTGTAGCTCATGTCGGAAGCCGTCTGGCCCGCGGCGCGCAACAGTTGCAGCAGCTCTGAGGGGAGCAGTTCATCCATGCGACTGGCGACCTCCTGGGCCCGCGGCGGAGGCGCAGGTGCGACCCACAGCCGGATGAGGTCAGTGCGCGTCACAATGCCCAGTATCTCGCCGCTGGTAGCATCTACCACAGGCACTTGCCCCCAGCCAGTGTCCCTGATCACCGCTTGCACCCGCTCTACTGGGTCTCGCGGGGTCACGACCACCTCTCCGTAGTGCATGTAGCGGCTGATGGGAGTGTCGTCCAGATCGTGCTGCAAGGCTTTGTCAATCTCCTGGCGGGTGAGCATGCCCACGACACGGCCGTCGTGGACCACTGGGAAGCCTTCGTGGCCCAGTCGCCGCATGCGTTCCGCCGCCTCGGCTACGGTAGTACCGGGGCTCAGCGTTTGCACGCCGTAGGACATGATCTGGGCCACGGTGACGGCCGGCTTCACGTGAGTCTCCAGCAGTTCCAGCAGTCTCTGCTGAGTGTCTTCTAGCGTCCTCTGGCGGATCAGCGCTGCAGCCGCCTGGGCGTGGCCGCCGCCGCCCAGTGCATTGGCGATGACTGCCACGTCCACGTTCTCGCTGGAGCTGCGGGCCACGAGTTGTATGCGGCCGCCCAGGTCCACCAGCAGGAAGACCGCCTCTGGCTCGAAGAGGTCGCCGATCTTGTGCGCCAAGGAGGAAATTTCCTCGACATAATCCTTGGCCATGGCCGTTGCGATGATGACCGCCTGGCCGGCGAACTCGTAGGGCTTGCTGTTTGTGATGAGCTGCTGGTAGAGTGTCTGCTGAGCTCGAGTCAGCAGATGGTGGACGAAGTCGTTGACCACTTCCAGGCTCGCTCCTTGCTCCAGAAGCCATGCCGCGGAGCGCACGTCGCGGGCGGTGGTACTTGTGTAGCCCAGCGAGCCAGTATCTTCGTAGATGCCCAGGAGCAGCAGTGTCGCCTCGATGGGGGTGAGGGGGATTTTGGCCTTGACCATCTGCTCCACGAGCAGGGTGGTGGTGGCTCCCAGCTCCTCTCCCCAGAACTCCCACTTGGGATGGAGGTTGGGGTTGCGTGGGTGATGGTCAATCACCTGCACTGGTGTATGCGGCCCCATGCCCTTGAGCGACATGGCGCCTTGTGTGTCCACCAGCAGGGCGCGGCTGATGCGTCGCCGTCGCAGCTTCCGTGCCTCCACGAAAGGAAACTCCTCTTCGTAGATGGCCAGGAAGTCCCGCAGGTTGCGGTTCATCCGGCGCGGCAGCACGGGCACCGCCTCGGGGTGCAGCTTGGCCGCGGCCAGCAGCGAGGCAAGGGCATCGAAATCGGTGTGCTCGTGGGTCAGAATGACGTCCATGGGCCGATTATAACCGAAAACGGGGGGATTGACAATGTTGAGTGTTGAAGAAGCAGGTGGGAGATACTTGAACTTGCTACCCTGCTCCTTCTCGGCAGCGGCTTGGCAGGGCTGGCGGGATGTGTGTGCTCGCGCAGCAGGAAGCGCCACGAGTAGCGTCCCACACATGGCCGAATCACAAAGCCCCCTCTGTGCACGAACCGCAGAGGGGGCTTGTCTCTTGCTGCTGGTGAAGCTCAGGTGCAACTCACCTCAAAGGTGCGTTGCACCTTATGGGCTTCAAAAGCTTCCAGGTCCTGCTGCAAGTCTTCAAGGCTGCATTCGACGACCGTCACCCTGTCTTTCACCAGAAGCTCCATCAAATCCGCCAGGCACATCTCGGCTAGTTTGGCTGCCTTGCCTGACCCACAGAGCTCATATCGTCGTTATCACCGGAGCCAGCTTCAGAGCCCACGGGCTTCATCGCACACAAAAGGAGGTGCCTGCCGATTCCACAGACCACTCCTAACAGATCCGTTTTGTCTACTTTTCAACCAGGAACTTCCCTAGCGCCACCCGTGTGAGTGGCCCATCGTTGCCGGAAATCACTGGCCCCATATAGGGCGAAAATTGGCAACCGGCGAGTCAGGTGACGTGAATTGGTGCACGGTTCGCGAGAAGCTGCTGAGCAGCGCTGCCGACGAGAGCCGGCTGGCTACCCAGTAGATGTATGGCTTGTGACGGGCAAAGGCCAAAGGCAGGGCAGTCTTGCCGATACGACGCCGTCCGTACAGGGCGAGAAACTGAGC
>CAZPMV010000202.1:4316-5894 GCA_964587335.1 uncultured Anaerolineales bacterium | reverse complement strand
TTGTTGTTCGTTCTTATCCTGATCGTCTCCATGCTGCAGAACTACATAGGCAGCAAGCAAGTGCATTACGACTAGGTCGCTGAAGTCTTGACCCAAGGCTCTAGCCCTGATCCGGTTCAGATAAGCCATTCTGAGGCAGTTGCACTGCGGAAGTCGGGAGTTCAACTCCCTCCTAACTAACTAATCCGGTTCAGACAAGCCGTTCTGAGGCAGTTGCACTGCCGAAGCAGGGAGCTCAACTCCCTCCTAACAAAACCGCCAAGCCAGGAGATACAAGCGTGAGCGTTAAAGCCGCAACAGCGAAGTCTGTTCGCCTGCGAATTCAGCCTGGACAAGCATTCATCTACCTTTTCCTCATCATCGGGGCATTGATCGCTCTCTTCCCCTTCATCTGGATGGTTCTCACCTCCCTCAAGACTCAGACGGAAGTGGCACGAGGAGCGTTCTGGCCTGAGCAGTTCCGCTGGTACAACTATCTCGAAGCCTGGTCAGAAGCGGAGTGGGGACCCTACTTTGACCACAGCGGCAGGTGGATTCCCGGATACTTCCTGAACACGCTGTTCATCGCCGCCTGCACGGTAACCGCCAACCTTTTCACCAACGTGTTGGCCGCCTACGCCTTTGCCCGTATTCGCTTTCCAGGGAAGAACGTCATCTTTTTCGCCTTTCTAGCCACGATGATGATCCCCAGCGAGGTCACGATCATTCCTAACTTCCTACTGGTGTCCAAGCTGGGTTGGGTCAACAACTACCTGGGCCTCATCGTCCCCTGGACGGCCAGCGTGTTCTACATCTTCCTATTGCGCCAGTTCTTTATGGGGATTCCTAACGAACTCTACGACGCCGCGCTGATAGATGGCGCCGGCCATCTCCGCTTCCTGATCCAGATCGTGCTTCCCCTCTCCAAGGCCGCGCTGGTAACGGTGGTCCTGTTGAGCTTCATCGGCAGTTGGAATTCTTTCCTGTGGCCCCTCATTGTGGCCCGCGATGTCGCTCTGTATCCAATTCAGGTGGGACTGAGAAGCTTCATCACCGAGATGGGCAATGAAGTGCAGTTGATGATGGCGGCGGCGACGTTCGTCATCGTGCCGGTTCTGGTGCTGTACTTCTTCACGCAGAAGCAGTTCACAGAAGGAATCGCCACTACAGGACTGAAAGGATAACCGTAAGGTACGCTCCTGTAAACCAGTTGAAGGAGGTGATGTTCCGGAAGAGATGATCGTTTGTTTTTCCGTAGCTCATGGGGCTGTGCAGCAATTCATGACCAAGAGCGCAGGAGAGTATCCCCGCGCTTCTGCGGCCTTCGCTGTGCACAGCCATTGATTCAAAGCCCTGGCAAGGGCTACTCATCAACATCAACACGGAGGAGTAGACAATGAAGACCCGCAAAGTGCTGAGCCTACTGTTAGTCGTGGCGTTCTTGCTGCCTCTGCTGGTAGGGTGCCCGGCGACTGCCACGCCAGCGCCTGCGCCCACAGAAGCGCCGCCAGCGGAGCCACCGCCGGAGCCGGAGACCGATGCCATCAGCCAGTTGAATCCCAGCGGCCAGGAAGTGCTCTTCTGGCACGTCTCCACGCG
>CAZPMV010000202.1:2466-4216 GCA_964587335.1 uncultured Anaerolineales bacterium | reverse complement strand
ATGTGCGTGGCCGCCAGGGACCCGGACAATGACAAGTGGGGCTACGCCCACACTGGCGGCGCCTCCTTCTTCGCCGGCATGATCTTCTCCTTTGGGGGCGAGATCCTCAGTCCGGATGGCAAGACCGTGGCCTTCGACCAGGAACCGGGCGTCAAGGCGCTGGAGGTCATTCAGGATCTCTTCGACAGCGGCTGTGCCTATCAGGTGGCCGAGCGCTATGGCGAGCAGGCAGACTTCGCCAATCAGAAGACCCTCTTCGCCTTCGGCTCCACGGCCGGCCTGGGCTACTACGCTAGCGCGATCGAGGACACTGGTGGATTCAACTGGAGCGTGAACCCACTAAGGGCCGAAGGGCTGGAACCGGCCGTGGATGTCTACGGCCCCAGCGCCTGCATCTTCGAGAGCAAGCCGGAACGCCAACTGGCAGCCTGGCTCTTCTTCAAGTACTGGGCGGAGACGGAGAACGTCGCCACGTGGGCCATTGACGCCAACTACTTCCCCATCCGCCAGTCGGCCATCGACTCGGCGCCGATGCAGGAGTACCTGGCCGCGAACCCCAAGTACGAGAAGTCCTTCGGCTTCCTGGAGTATGGCCATGCAGAGCCTGCCGTGGCTGGCTGGTCTCAGATCCGGGGCATCATGGGCGACGCCATGACCGCGGCCGTCGAGGGTGATGACATCAAGACCATCCTGGCTGGTGCCGCGGCCGAAGCCAACGCCGTCCTGGCCGGTCAGTAGACGATTCTCTCACGTCCCGGAATGGGCAGCGGGGCCCTCCGCTGCCCATTCCCTACTCTGAAATAGCCATGCTGGTTTGTTAGCGGAACAGCGGAACAAACGGAAAACATAAGTTCCGGTCTTTCCGCTTTTCCGCTGATAACAATCTGTCCCTCTCTCCCCAACATTGAACCTTTGTCGGTGCTTAGCGGTGTAGTATGAGTGAAGGCCGCTTCTGCACTGACCAGGACGGTGCATGATGGTGTTTCCTGGCGACGATCAACTGCTCACCCAGATCCGCGGCGGCGACATCAAGGCGCTTGAGATTCTTTACGATAAGTACAAGGGCCAGATCTATCGTACCGCCTTGGCCGTAACGCACGACCAGCAAACAGCAGAAGATATTCTGCAGGACGCTTTCCTGCGCCTCCATGCCAACATCGACCGTCTGGATGGCTCGGTACCTATCGCTCCCTGGCTGCACCGCGTTACCGTCAACCTCGGCTACAACTGGCACGCTAGAGGTCGTCGCTGGGTCCACTCGCTGGAGGGAGTGATCGAGAATCTGGTCAGCACACCTCACGGATCGCCAGAACGTCAGGCAGAGCGTACGGAGTTGAGAGATGTCGTACAAAAGGCCATCATTACCCTGAGCTTCAACCAGCGCGTAGTGGTCATTCTCTTCTACATGAACGGATTCAACCTGGAGGAAATCGCCTACATCTTGGACTGCCCGGTGGGCACGGTGAAATCTCGTCTCCACTATGCACGCCGCAATCTGCGACGCCGGCTAGAACGGGAAGGATACTGGCAGCCGGAGGTAGCCTATGAGTTCTCATGATCAGCGCGGCCCTCGTGCCGGGCCAAACGTAGCTTCGGACGAACTAGATCGGTTGCTCTCCTGGGGTATCCAGGAACTGGTGGGCACTGCGGAACCTTCCCCCCGCGTCTGGCAGCAGATCGAGCGTAAGCTCCGAGCTGGACCTTCGCTAGCGCGGCATCGCCCGAGGCGCAAAACATGGCGGACGGCTTC
>CAZPMV010000202.1:0-2366 GCA_964587335.1 uncultured Anaerolineales bacterium | reverse complement strand
ATGAGGTTCTTGCACATTGGGCCAGAGAACAAACCACAGATCTCACAGATTATGCAGATTTGACGAAACATAGGGTTCTTTGATTTTGACAAGGTTCGCGATCTGTGATAACATACATACCCGGTCGGGCTGCGTCAGGACACAACCGCAGCAGGCGTAAGACGTGAAACGTGAAGCGAGATTACGTCTTGCGCATTATGTTTTACGTTCTCGCAGGGATGCGCGTTGGTGTAGCCATTCTTTCCAGACAATGCTTGATGACAATACATCGTAGTCACTGAGGAGGTTCGCATGGCAAAACTGTTGGAGGTGAAAGGGCTTAGGACCCAGTTCTTCACCCAGGATGGCGTAGTACACGCCGTCAACGGCATTACCTACGACATCGACGAGGGAGAGACATTGGGCATCGTAGGTGAATCGGGATGCGGCAAGAGCGTCAGCGTCCTCTCCATCATGCGGCTGATCCCCCAACCCCCAGGCAAAATCGTGGGAGGGGAGGTGTGGTTTGATGGCCGGAACATCATGGACCTGCAAGAGGATGAGGTCCGGCAGGTTCGAGGTAACCGCATTGCCATGATCTTCCAGGACCCCATGACTTCTCTGAATCCTGTGCTCACCGTCGGCACGCAGGTCGGCGAAGCACTGCAGCTCCATATGGGGATGGACAAAGCACAGGCACGGCGGCGGACCATCGAATTGTTGGATATGGTGAACATCCCCGAGGCCGGAGACCGCGTGGATGACTATCCCCATCAGTTCTCTGGCGGTATGCGGCAGCGGGTGATGATCGCCATGGCTTTGTCCTGTAACCCGCAGCTTCTGATCGCTGACGAGCCCACCACCGCACTGGACGTGACCATCCAGGCCCAGATCATCGATCTGGTGAAGAAGCTCAAAGATGACATCGGCATGGCCGTGATCTGGATCACTCACGACCTGGGCGTTGTGGCAGGACTGGCCGAACGGGTGCTCGTCATGTACGCGGGCTACATCGTCGAGGAAGCAGCAGTGAAAGAGCTTTACGGTAATCCCCGGCATCCCTACACCCTGGGGCTGCTCGCCTCCATTCCCCGCCTGGATGAGCTAAAGGAGAAACTGACTCCCATCGAGGGTCTGCCGCCTGATTTGATTGATCCACCGCCCAGTTGTCCCTTTGCCCCTCGATGCCGCTTCAGGATTGACCGCTGTTTGGAGGAAAATCCAACGTTGGCGCCGGTAGGCCCAGGGCATCGGATCGCCTGCTGGGTGGATGTACAAACGGGAGGAGTGCGGTAGAATGACTGACAGCAATATCTTGGTTCGCGTTGAAGGGCTGAAGATGTATTTCCCCATCACCAAGGGGATCATCATCCAGCGCCACGTAGGTGACATCAAGGCAGTAGACGGCATTGATCTCTCCATTCGCCAAGGCGAGACACTGGGGCTGGTAGGTGAGAGCGGTTGTGGCAAGTCTACCACCGGGCGGGCTATCCTCCAGCTTTATCAACCCACTGCCGGCCGTGTCTTTTTCAGGGAGGACGGTGAAGAGGTAGAACTGACGGCTACCAAGGGTGAGCGACTGCGTCGCATGAGGCGCAAGATGCAGATGATCTTCCAGGACCCCTATGCTTCGCTCAATCCCCGTATGACTGTGGGGAGCATCGTCGGCGAACCTCTGGAAGTGCACAAGATCTCCAAAGGCAAAGAACGACGGGAGCGCGTGCAGGAACTGCTGCAGGTGGTGGGACTCAACCCCTACTTCATCAACCGCTATCCTCACGAGTTCTCGGGCGGACAGCGACAGCGCATCGGCGTGGCCCGTGCTTTGGCTGTGAATCCTTCCTTCATCATCTGCGACGAGCCCATTTCCGCACTGGATGTGTCCATCCAGGCCCAGATCATCAACCTGCTGGAGGAACTGCAGGAGCAGTTTGGCCTCACCTATCTTTTCATTGCCCACGACCTTTCGGTTGTGCGCCACATCTCAGACCGGATGGCGGTGATGTACCTGGGAAAGATCGTGGAGTTGACCACACAGGCGGAGCTGTACGAGAACCCCTTGCATCCTTACACCCAGGCGTTGCTCTCTGCCATTCCCATTCCCGATCCGGTGGTGGAGGAGAAGCGCAAGCGTATCATCCTGGAAGGGGATGTCCCCAGCCCTGCCAATCCGCCAAAGGGATGCAATTTCAGCACCCGCTGTCCACGGGTCATGGACATCTGCCACGAGAGCGAACCCGAGTTCAAGGACCTGGGTGGCGAGCATTTCGTGGCTTGTCACTTGTACTAAAGCCAGACACACTTGAAGTTGGTGGAAAGGGCAAAGTCAAGTCTCAATGTCATCAAGTTAAGCGTAGTTTAGCCCCTCGTGGGCGTCTTGTGGCGGC
>CAZPMV010000201.1:4238-5933 GCA_964587335.1 uncultured Anaerolineales bacterium | reverse complement strand
GGCGCTTCTTCGGATCCGGCTCTGAGGCTCCTGCCTCGATCAATTCGTCTACTCTGGGGTTGGAATAGCACGAGAAGTTGCCCCTGCCGGCGGGAGTGCCCTCGACATAGGTCTGCCACTTGGCCTCCACATAGCCCACCGGATCAAAGGCCGAATCGCCCCAATCGCGCAGGAAAGCCTGCCGCTGGCAGTTGAGGAGGAGCGGCTTCACCTCCTCGTAGTCCCAGGTGCGCACACTGACATCCATGCCCAGCGCCCGCAACTGCTTGGCCACGGCCTCGGCGATTTCCACATATGGACCGTAGGCATCAATCACAAAGCAGATATCCTCGGGCCTGTATCCGGCCTCATCTAGAAGCGCTTTGACCTTCTCCAGATCATGACCGTAGGGCGGCAGGCTGGGGTCAGCGTAGAGATTGGCAGGGGAGAGCGGGCCAGGCAGGACAACGCCGTAACCGCCGGCTACCTCTGTCAGGATCTTGCCCGTATCCAGGGCATAGTTCAGCGCCCGGCGCACACGCACATCGTCGAAGGGTGGAGAGGTAACGTTCAGATCCATGAACTTGGGGCGTGTGCCCATCGTGGTCTTGATCGTGATCTCGGGATTGCCGATAAGCTGCGGCACCAAAAGCGACGGCACATCCTGGATGATATGCACCTCTCCGGTCGACAAAGCATCCACTCGCTCGCTGGCTTCCGGGATCATGCGAAAGATCACCCGCTCCAGATAAGGAGGCCCCACCGGTGGCAGAGCATCGGCCCCGCCGTAGTAATCGCCGAAACGCTCCAGAACGATCTGCTCGCTCGTGTCTCCCTCGACAAACCTGAAAGGGCCGGAACCTAGCACCCTTCTGGCAAACCTGGCGTTGCCGGCCCAGGCCAGATAATCATAAGGCACGATCTGGTTGTGCACAAGCATCTGGAGAAAAACGGGCCAGGGGCTCTTGAGGTTAAAGCGCACGGTATTCTGGTCTACCCTCTCTACGCTTCCCACTTCCTGGACAAAACCCCTCCGCTGCGCTCCAATGTCCTGGTTCAGGATGCGCTCGAAGGTGAAGACCACGTCGTCCGCTGTCAGCGATTCGCCGTTGTGGAACTTCACGCCTGGCTTGAGATCGAATTCGACAGTCTGGCTATCCACCCAGCGGTACTCCTCGGCCAGTTCCAAGACGACCTCGTTGTCCGTGGTGCGGGTCACCAAGCCGTCGAAGATGTTGCGGATGACGGTTTCCGTGGCCCGGTCGCTGTAGGCAGCCGGATCCAGGGTGACGACAGAGGTGGCAGCCATGCCCACGACCAGCGTGCCGCCCTGGCGCGGAGCCGAGACCGGCGTGACAGCTTCCTCTACGACGCTCGCCTTCTCGGCGACGGCAGGCGTCGACTGGCCGCAGCCGGCCAGGATCACTGCGATGACGGCTATGACTGCCAGATACAGGAATGCCCGGCCAGCCATGTGGAATAAGCCCCAGGTCTGACTGCGAACCCCGCGACCTGGGTATTCCACATGGCCAGACGGCCTCGGGCAGCCAGCCCGGTGAAATAGTGTATTCACAGGGCCAGCCCGGTGAATAGTGTATCTCACGGGGCAGCGCGCACCGACGGTCGACTCTCGTGCTCGCGATACACGCCAACGTTCGAAGGCGGGAAACGGATGTCACGTGTGCGCACTTCTCATCTTTTCGCTCCTTTCGCGTT
>CAZPMV010000201.1:0-4138 GCA_964587335.1 uncultured Anaerolineales bacterium | reverse complement strand
CCGCCCCCGAACCCCATGGCCAGATGATAGCCATCCTTGTAGGCCTACCGCTCCAGTGCATAGATCTTTTCGCTGCCACGGCGGTGAAAAGAAAGCACACGCCGTTTCTCTGCCTTGGTCTTCCCTCTTCCGGGGACGTAGTCTTCCAGAGGTTCCACGTTGCATTTGAACAAGATCGCCCAAGAGAAACGGTTCAGCGCTTCCCGTGTCAGATCCAGGTCCGGAGCATAGGGAGGACAGTTAGGGGTTTCTCCGGCTCGGAGGCAGCGGGGTACCAGGCATTTCAGCCGCACCCGCTCGTCAACGATCACGTCGATGGCCGGAATGATCACCGCATCTGAAGCGCCCGACTCCAGCGCCAATGTGCGGTAGCGCTGCAGATTGGCCTCGAGGAGCTCCTCGTTGGTCGCTCTGCCCAAAGGCGTGGGCGCTGCTTCGTATGTCGTCATTGGTCTGGCTCCTGTTCAAATCATTGCCTAATCATTGAGATAAGGGTCTCCTCGTCCAGTTGGGCAAATTAGCTGTTATCGAACGACAAGGCCATGATGAAGCCAGTATACCACCAATGCGTTGGAAGAGCAATGTCAGAGTTGCTGGCGGATGCCCTTGGCCTCAGTAGTTAGGGAAAAAGCAACTTAGGTCTTGACAAGTGGCTCAAGGAGAGGTAGTCTGCTACGACGCGGACAGGGGTGATGTGCAAGAAGGCTGGCCAAAGCGAACCCTACACCTGCCGCCGCGGGCGATACTGGATGGCCTCGGCCAGATGTGGTGTCTCAATGGATGCAGACCCAGACAGGTCAGCAATGGTCCGGGCCAGCTTGAGGATGCGCCCCTCAGCAGGTGCACCCCGAGCATCGTCGAGGGGCGCAGGATGCAGAGGTAGGCGCGGGCGCTGAGGTGGAGTTCCCGTATCGCCGCCCGAAGCAACCCTTTGCCAGTATCATCCAGCACGCAGATCTCCCATATCGCGGCCGGACCCCTCGGCGGGCTCGGGCAGGTCACATCGCTCCGTCTCGCTTGACCATGACTGCCATAGTGACCCGCGCAAACCAGCAGGAGTGTGTGCCAGCGACTATGACGGCCTAGCTTTGCGATCAGCCTGAGGGGCTGTGGCTGACAAAGACACACTGCCCAAACGCTGTACTCTGCACAAGCCGTGGTCGCCGTACCGCGAGCGGTCGGGCGCGAAGAAGCACGAGCTACTGTGTCCAGGGGTTGATGACTGACACACCGGAGTACGCGAAATGGTCCTCGTTGCGCGTGACCAGGTGCAGCTTCCCCTGCAAAGCAACCGCTGCGATCAGAGAGTCCATTGCTGGCATTCTTCTATCCCGTTTCTCAAGAGTCGCAGTCAGTTCTCCCCAGACAAGCATGACTTGTGTGTCGATGGGCAGGATCTTATCTTGGAAGCGGATCAGCAGATCGTCCTCCAGCCACTCTGCCAGCGTACTCTTGCGTTTTGAATCGGCGAGTTTCTCAATTCCCTTCTTGATCTCGCCTATCGAGATAGCGCTGACAAAGAGCCTGTCCTCGTCAATACTGTCGACCCACTGAACCACGCCAGCATCCGGTTGCCTGGCGACGAGTTCGGAGATCACGCAGGTATCAAGCAGGTAGCTCATAGCTCGACATCCTCCCGGGCATCGCTTCTGTCTCGGTCAAGATCGATGTCGAGCCCTGCGAGCGGAGAGTGCCGGAAGAACTCGGAGAGGCGCCCTCTGGACGCAATCATCTTCCGATACTCCGCATAGGAGATCACGATAGCTACCTCTACACCACGCTTGGTGATGATCTGAGGACCACTACCTACGGCGTTTTCGACGACACGACTGAACTTGTTCTTCGCTTCCTGTAGTTGCCAGGTCTGAATCATGGCCACCTCCTATCTAGACTGTCTAGATTGTATCACGAAAACCCTGATCTGTCAAGTGGATGGCAGCAAGCCGCGTACGGTGTGGCAGGCAGAAGTCAACACGTATGTCTACGACTGCGCCAGGAATCAGACGAGGCGGACGGAGCGTGGGCACGAGCGCTACTCTCTGACCTACGGCCGAGAGCCGACACAAGGCGTGGGGAGAGACGCGACACACATCGGGCACGACGCCGACGAGCTATCGGTTCACGGGGCAACGTGAAGAGGCCTACATTCAGCGGGCTGCAACCTGCCCTGAGCGCGCCGAAGGGACACGCTTCTGGTAGCGGCTGATCACCCGCATGGAGCAGGTGCATTCCTCACAAGCCCAGAAAGTGTTTGACAACTTCAGCCCTTTGTGCTACAATCTCCCTATGATGAGTACAGAAGCGACCATACTGATTGCAGGCTATCGCTTGCCGGTGGTGGTAGAGCGAGTGAACGGTTCCTACCAAGCCACCAGCCCCGCGTTGGACGGGTTCCTGGTGCTGGCTGACTCCCTTGAAGGGGTGCTGGCTCTGGCTCCTGGAGTTGCCCGCGCATTGCTTGAAGCCATGCAAGACAAGGGCATCACACCTCCCCTTCCCCTCGAAGAAGTGCAGTTGCCCACCCAGATCGAGGTCCTAGTTCCTGCCTGATCTGGCTGGAATCACCGATTCACTCCCCCATGAACTACCGAAAGCTGACCCGGCGACTTCGCCAATTGGGCTGCGAGTTCGTGCGCCAGGCCCCGGGCTCTCACGAAGTCTGGTGGAATCCAGCCAATGAGAAGTTCACAGTCATTCCGCGCCACGCTGGCCGTGATTTACCACCAGGCACGCTGCGAGCGATCCTGCGTCAGCTAGGCATCGCCCCATCTGTGTTCTACGAACGGCACAAGGGATAGAGGACGCTCAGGGCAGCTTCCCACGAGTCTTGATTCACCCACACGTGCCGCCTTGTCCCACACTGGATCGCCTCAGCCAGGTGCGGTATCTCGATGGTTTCTGCCCCCGTCAGATCGGCGATCATGCGAGCCAGCTTGAGGACGCGATGATACCCCCGCGCGCTGAGGTGCAGTTGCTGCATCGCTGCCCGCAGCAGACCCTTGCTGGCATCGTCGTGCATGCACTGCTTCCGTATCTCCGCCGGTCCCGTGTCCTCGTTGCTCACCAATCGTTCGGACCCCGCGAATCGCTCCCGCTGTTGCTCACGCGCCGCCTCGACCCGCGAGCGGGTAACTTTCCGACCGCATCAGTGACCAGGCAGCATCGCCCCGTAAGATACGGCCTCCAGCCAGCCACTCAGCCACAGGCGGGCACCCGGTGGCATCACCCGTGCCAACGACAGAATGAAATCTCGATGGTTCCGGAAGCGAAGCTGTGTGGTCTCGTCCTTGGGGTCAAGCTCAGTCTCTAGCGCCTGCTCCACAAGAGCAGAATGCCTCTCCGGTTCGCTCAGCCAGTCCAAGGCAACATTCTCGTATGGCCAGGCCTCAATCTGTACCAGCAGCGCTCCAATGTCAACTCTCTGTTGGTGCAAGCCAGCGAGAAGGCACAGTGCTTCGTCCTGCGTCACGCGGCGGTAGGCACTACCCCAGGGCCTGCGAGACTGGGGCACATCGCAGCGTTCTGCTAGCTGCTGTGCGGCCTTGTGCAACTCGGGATCGAGCCCGGGCCGTCGCAGCACGGACAGGAATGTGCTGGGATCGAGTTGAGCATCTGACATCGGCGGGGGCACATACTCCGGCTCAGGTAGCGGTGCGAACGATGAAGACATCATTGTCGCTGGTTCTGCATCGAGCTGAGCGAACTCCTTGCTCCAGCGTTCGTCGCTCCCCTCGGGGTCGTAGTGGTCGAGTAGACAACTGTCGGGACAGTAGGTCCAGCAATGGCCGTGAGCCTCGTCACTCTCCGCACTCTCGATATCTTCACGCATCATCTGGCAGATAGGGCAGTCATCCCCATAGGCTTCCGCCGCATACTCCCGCGGGATGGGATTGCGTTCACCCAGTTGCTCGCGCCAGATGACCTCGCGTGGGGCAGAGCCATAGAGTTCTCTCTGAGGTGTGAAGAACCAACTGCGGATGAACTCATCCAGTTCAGTTCGGGCGGCTTCAACATCCAGTGTGGAGTTGGCCGATAGTAGCCCAGCCGCGTAGTCACGCAGTGCAAGCACCAAGTCACCGTATAGAGCAGTCTCCTGAATGGACACAGGTCTTCTCCTCCCAATTCGCAAAGATCATCA
>CAZPMV010000200.1:4861-5958 GCA_964587335.1 uncultured Anaerolineales bacterium | reverse complement strand
CGCTCGGAGCTGACAACCTCGCGACCACGACCACCGAGTTCGTTGATCAGATCCAGTCCCTCAATGATGCACTCGATGCCGAGTGCCGTCCAGTAGCCGTACTTCTCTGCCATTGCGTCCACGTGTTCTTCTCCTTTTGACTGGTGTAGTTGATGTTCGGTAGTGTAGGTGCGAAAGGCCCTTCGCCTCTTACTGTCTCCGCCGCCCAACGCCAGGCGCGACGCCAGCGGGCGAGAAACCAGAGATCGCCAACGGAAAGGGCGGGGACTGCCCGCCCCTGATGACCGACTAGGCCCAATACAGTTCAGTTAGCAGGGAGTTGAACTCCCCACCGCGGCAGCGCAACTACCTCAGAACAGCTTGTCTTCAGTCATGAAAGAGTTGAACTCCCCACCCCGGCAGTGCAACTGCCTCAGAACAATCCATCTTCAGTTAGGAGAGAGTTGAACTCCCAACTAGGCCACGAGCTTGCGGGCCGTCTCCACAGCACTGGCTGCGTCCGGAGCGTAAGCATCGGCCCCGATCTTCTCAGCAAAGGCCGCTGTGACCGGTGCTCCGCCCACCATGATCTTGACCGTGTCCCGCAGCCCCGCCTCCTGCAAGGCCTCGATGGTCGCCTTCATACCAGGCATGGTCGTCGTCAGCAAAGCGGAGAAACCCACGATCTGCGGCTGATGCTCCCGCACGGCGGCCACGAATGTCTCCGGCTTGACGTCCGTTCCCACGTCAATGGTCTGGAAGCCTGCTCCTTCCAGCATCATCTTGACCAGGTTCTTGCCGATGTCGTGCAGGTCGCCTTTCATCGTGCCGATGACGTACTTGCCCGCCGTGGGCACATCGCCCTCAGCCAGCAGCGGCCGCAGGATACCCATGCCAGCGTGCATAGCCCGGGCGGCGATGAGCACCTCGGGCACAAAGAGATCACCAGCCTTGAAATCCTTGCCCACCTCGTCCATACCGGCGATGAGCCCGCCGTTGAGGACCTCGGCCGGCGACAATCCCTGATCCAACGCTTGTTGGACCAACCCAGCGACGGATCCGTCGTCACCATTGTACAGATTTGTGGCGATCTTGCCTAGAATCTCTGACATGCACTC
>CAZPMV010000200.1:2002-4761 GCA_964587335.1 uncultured Anaerolineales bacterium | reverse complement strand
GCCCCTACTCAAGCGCGAGGCCATGCAGACGAGGCTGACAGCGTCAGCGCGCGCCCGCTATTCACATCTCAGTCAAGTACTTCATCTACCGCCTGCTCGAGCACAGCAATGGATTCCCTCAGAGCTTCCTCAGAGATCACCAAAGGCGGTGCGATCTTGACACACTCGCCGCCGATTCCGACGGGTGCGAACATCAGCAGCCCTTTCCGGAAGCAGGCCACGTTGATCTTGACGGCTGTCTCGGCGTCCGGCTCTTTCGTGCCCCGCTTGACAACCTGTATGCCGGCAACGAGACCCTTACCTTGGACACATCCAAGGGCCTCAGGATGCTTCCCTTGGATTCTCGCCAACTCAGGTACGAGGATCTCCCCCATCGCAGCAGCATGCTCGACAATCCCTTCGCCCAGAAGGACCTTGAGGTTCGCAACGGCCGAAACCACCGGCAAGGGCGAGGCTGAATGAGTCGAGGTCATAGAACCAGGAGCGTATAGGTTCATGATGTCCCGCCGTCCGATCACTGCGGACAGCGGCAGAGAAGAAGTGATCCCTTTTCCGCAAGCGATGAGGTCTGGCTTGATGCCATAATGCTCGAAACAGAACATCTTGCCCGTGCGGCCAAAACCCGACTGCACCTCGTCCATGATCAAGACGGCATCGTGCTGCCTGCAGAACGCCTCCATCTTCTGTGCGTATTCAACGGGGAAGAAATCAGGGCCGATTCCCTGGTAGGATTCCGACATGACGCCAGCGACATCCTGGGGAGCTATGCCTTTCTCGTCCAGCGTCCTCAGGAAGAGATCGAAGGACTGGTCCTCGTTCTTGTAGCCATCGGGGAAGGGGACTTGGACGAAAGAAGGGTCACGGTCAACGATCCAGGTCTTGGATTTCTCCATCCCTCCTGCCAGTTGCGAACCCATGGTACGACCATGGAATGCATTATTGAATGAGACCAGGTACTTCTTGTGAGGGCCATATTTCTCCAGCCCGTAGGTCTTGGCAAGCTTGATGCAATTCTCGCATGCTTCGCTGCCCGTGGTCAGTACAAATGTCCGGTAGTTCTCCGGATCAGGGGAGAGTCCGGTCAGCATCTCCGTCAGCTCGGCCCTCTTCTCGTGTACGAACACATACGTGGCCAGAAGCCCTCGGTCTAGGACGGCACGCAAAGCGTCCTTGATTTCTCTTCGGCCATGTCCGATGTTACTGATCAGCACGCCAGATGACCAGTCAATCCAGCGATTGCCCCATCTGTCGCTGACGATGAACCCCTCCGCCTTGTGCCAGACAACGGGAGGTTGGCCCCACATGGACCTCGGCTCGGACCGCTTCAGTGTCTCGAAGATGGGCAGGGACTCAGGGACAGGCAGTTTGGTTTTGATGGTCCGGAACTTCGTCTCTACCTTGGGCACATCAACCGGTGTAAGATCATAAGTAGCCATGACTTTCCTCCTATGCAGGGGCGACCGGCCGGTCGCCCCACTATCTCATCTCGACGTGCGGCTTCTCGCCGCCGACGATCTTGGCCCAGTCGCCGTCGTTGAGAATCGACAAGCGCGCGGCCTCCGTGACCAGTTCATTGATGGAGCTGTTCGCTGGCGTAGCGATGATGCCCTGCTGGTCCGTCTCCCTGATGATTTCCTGGCGTTTCAGGAGAGAGGCAGCGACATCCAGAGATGTTACCTCATTCTCAATGTGAGCGATCATGCTGATGGTTGCGGCGATGGAATCGTATCCATACCCAACAGGCATGGCGCCAGGCCCGCCGCTCCATGGGACCAGACGGTAGAAGTCCGGGCTGACGTAGTTGTATCGTGAGCCTGCGCACCCAATCTCATCCAGATAGCAATGTGTCACGCCCCTATACTGGTCATCGTGTTCAATCAGCCCGGCAGCGTCGTCTCCTTCACAGTACATGACCAGGCACTGGTCATTGCTACCAGCACCCGCATCGGGGTATCCCAGCCCGTTGATCACAGAGAGGAGCGCTCCATTCTCGTATCGAACCCTGCCGTTCGCCCACATGTACCCCTCGTTGCCATTGGGAAACTTGCCCTTGATGCCCGATACGGAGACCTCCACTGGCTTGAGGCCGGTGATGAAACAGACAAGATCCACATAGTGACATCCGACATACGTGAAGGGGTCACTTTTGTCTGTGGTGAACCAATTCTGGAAATTGGAATGCCGATAGTAATAGGGCTCAATCATCTTGGCTTCGCCCATGGCAAATTCGCCAAAATGGCCGAGCGCATAGCGACGCCTGGCCATCAGCGATCGACGGTCAAATCGCTTATGGTACTCCACCCCGACGAACAGCCCCTTCTCGAACGCCAGCCCCTCTATCTCGACGGCCTGAGCGTATTTGAGGACCAGCGGCTTGACGCAGAGCACGTGCTGATCGTTCTTCAGCGCTTCCATGACCACGCGGTAATGAAGCTGGTCAGGCACAGCCACGACCACAGCCTGGCGGGAAGGCATTGCCGCCAACACCTCCTTGTACAGGTCGGGGAGCATCTTGTCGGGGGCCTCCGCCAGGGATGGATAGGCATGGAAGTCTTGACCAGGAAACGCCTGCAGCAACTCCCCGTTCTCCTTCAGATGCCGGAGAGGAGCATTGGTGAGAGCACAGACGCTGATGTTCTTCACAACGCCCATTCTCTCAAGCTGGTAAATGGAAGGCAGGATCAGGTCGTTCGTGATCATCCCTCCACCTACGATGGTCACATCTACTGCTACTCTGTCGCTCATAGGCTACTCCTTTG
>CAZPMV010000200.1:0-1902 GCA_964587335.1 uncultured Anaerolineales bacterium | reverse complement strand
GAGTCCGGCAACAGCAACTCGCCTTCGCCGCTGGGAGTAGTGCGAAGGATGGCGTCAAAGATGGAGGCATCGAAGATGTATCGTCCCGCCAGCGCCAGGTTGCTCGGGGCTGCCTCAGGACTGGGCTTCTCCACAATATCTGCTATCTCGAATTCGTCTCCTGCTGTCCCCCGCGGTTTGACGACACCGTATCGGCCAAGGTGCTCTCGGGGCAACTTCTCCACAGCAATGGTGGCGCTGGCCCGATGAGCGCGATGCGAGGCCATCATTCTCAGAAGCAGGTCTGGTATGGTGCTGGCTCTGAGAATGGAATCACCCAGCGCGACGACAAAGGTACTATCCCCCACGAACTCGCGTCCCTGCAACACAGCATGAGCAGTGCCCAGTGGAACGCTCTGGCGCGTGTAGAAGAAGCGCACACCCAGGTCGTCGCACGATACCTCCTGCACCACCTCCGCCTTGCCTTTGCTGACCAACTCTCTGATCAGCCCCTCATCGCGATCGAAATGGTCTTCGATGGAGCGCTTCGCCCTGCCGGTGACGAACAGCAACTCCTTGATGCCAGCAGAGGCCAACTCCTCTACAATGTACTGGACAGTGGGCTTCCGCCCCACCGGCAGCATCTCCTTTGGCTGAGACTTTGTCGCCGGCAAGAGGCGCGTCCCCATGCCCGCTACGAGGACAACCGCCTTCTTGATGACGCTCGCTCGCTCCTCTGTCATCGTGCCTTGCCCCTATCTCTCCAGGTACACCGTACGCCCTGTACGAGCCGATTCGTAGGCCGCTTCGACCACAGCCATGCCCCGTAGCCCTTCCATGCCAGGGATTGGGCCAGGGATCGGCAGCGGTGCTCCATCCTCAATGCACTGGCCAAAAGCCTCGATCAGCGTCACGTGCGTGCTCTGCTCGAAGGCAAAGCGTTGCTCGCCGTCGGGGGTCAGCAGGCGGAGAACGCCACGAGAGTCCTTGGAATGCAGAGGGCTGGTCCAAATGCGCCCGCCAGTGCCACACAGTTCCAAGAAGTTCAAGGTATCCACCCCCACCTCTGGCACGGTGAAAGCCACGCTAACCACAGCCTGGGCGCCGTTCTGGAAACGGAGCAACAGAGTGGCCGTGTCGTCCACACCGTAGTCATAGGCCATGGTATCCACCAAGGCAGTAACCGCCTGCACCTCACCCAGGATGAAGCGCAACGTATCAATGCAGTGCACTCCCACGTCCATGAGCGCTCCGCCGCCGCCCTGGGTCAGATCTTGCCTCCAATTGTCCGCCTGCGGAGGGTAGAGGAAGCACTGGCGGGCCTGGGCCATGGTCACTTGGCCAATAGCGCCCTGTTCAACCAACTCCCGTGCCTTCTGATGGCGGGCGTTGAACCGCTGGTAGTAGCAGACCGCCAGTTGCACGCCCTGCTGTTGGCAAGCCTCGATCATGGCCCGGCACTCGGTGGTGGACATGGCCATGGGCTTCTCCACCAGCACATGCTTGCCTGTCCGAGCCGCAGAGATGGTCTGCTCGGCATGAGCATACACGGGCGTGGCGACATAGACGGCGTCGATCTCCGGATCGGCCAGCAGCGCTTCCACGCTGTCATACGCCTTGGCCGCGCCGAATTCCCTGGCAAACGCCCGCGCTCCCCCGATGGTGCGGCGCATGACAGCAGTCAGCTCAGCGTTTCGGGCCTCACAGATAGCCCGGGCCGTCTGCTTACGGGCGATGTCGCCCGCGCCGATAATCCCCCAATGCACAGTCATGTTGCGCTCTTAGATCGCTACGCTATCCAAGCTAGAACCTCGCTGGCCCTAGCCACAACCGCGAATTTTCAGCTTCTATAACAATGCAAGTATAGCACAGGAAACGAGGCTTGTCAAAAAAGCGACACGACCTTCATGAAAGCCTGGGCAG
>CAZPMV010000199.1:0-6006 GCA_964587335.1 uncultured Anaerolineales bacterium | reverse complement strand
CCATCGGCATACACGAGCTCGGTAAAATCGGTGTAGGCCACTTCAAACAGCCCGATCTGCTCCGTCTGGGCGACCAAATTCGCCCGCTCGCCGCTGGTCACAATCACCTGACGGACCCGACTGGGCTTAGGCACCCGAACACTTCGCAGCAAAGCCAGGTCCCATGATTGCAGTAGCCGTTGCACGACTTTGTGATTGATCGCCAAGTCATAAGTGTCCCGCAGTTCGGCAGTGATGCGCGGAATACCATAGGCAGGATGCTCGCGGCCGATCTTTTCTGACAGCGGCCGCAGATGGGCGTACTTCTCTTCGTAGGACACCCTGTGCTGACGATGATAGTACCAAGTCGATTTAGGCAATTCGACGGCGGCCAGGGCTGGAGCCAGCCCATCTGTTTCCCAAACCGAGGCCACCAGCTTTACCTTCTCTTCCGTGGTCAAGCGGTCTGGCCTGAGAAGTTCTTCAAAAGGGCTATTTCGACTTCCTTTTTGCCCGGCACTGGGTCCGTTCAATAGGAATGGGTCAATGAGCACACTGTATTCGGAGAGCATCCGATAGAGACAATCCTGTTTCCAGGATGCCGAGAGCCACTGCTGGAACTTGCTTGGTAGTGAAGTGCGGACGAACGAAGTTGTGCAGGATCCAGTACACGTCAAGTCTAGTCTGTAAAGCAAAGCGCTTCTTGGCGTAGGTATTGGTCTTGCGCCGGTAACACGCCACCTTTCGCCGCCCTGCAAGCGCACCTGGCGGCCCGCAGACAACAGCAAGAAGTCACCGTTCCCGAGTAGAGTCTCAGCCATCGTACGCGGCCGGCCGGCAGCGCCATAGCTCAGCGTCGCCGTGGCCACCCTGCCCAACAGCCTGGCGGGGAAGTTGATCAGCGCCTCGCCCAGCGCCTTGGCTCCGGGCTGCTGGGTCGTGACGACCAGGTGGACGCCGCATGCCTTCCCCTTCTGGACGATGGCCGCCAGCGCCGGCTTGATCCGCTTGTCAGCCATGATCAGGTCACGAACCTCGTCAATGACGACCAACAGCCTCCAGCGATGTCCTGAGCCCCTCGGCGGCTCGACTGAGCTCGCCGAAGTCTGGGCTCAGGATGCACCTGTCGAAGGGGCTGTGCGTCCTTGTTGCGCCCGCTCGTCCACCACCGCCTTCGCCCACTCGAGAAGCTTGGCGATCTCTCCAGCGCGGCTCTCCACCGGATGCAGCAGGTAAGCAGATCGGCGGAACGGCAGCAACTCGCCGGCCTTGGGATCGCAGAGGATCAGCCGCAACTCCTCAGGCGTGTTCTGGCGGAGCAGACAGGCCAGCAGCCAGTGAAGGGCCACGGTCTTGCCCGATCCGGTGGTGCCGCCGACGACCAGGTGGGCGTGACGGGGATCGTCCAGGTTGAACCAAAAAGGGGCGGCCGTTGATCCCCACGCCCAGCCAGGGGGACGTGGAGGGAGGTGACCGGCTTCAGCTTCGCCAGGCGGGACGGTTGCAGCACCTGGCGCTCACTCTCAGCCTTCGGTATCTCGATCCACACGCACCCCTGGCCACGTGACACCCGCGCCTCAGCAGCGCCGGCCGCCTGGACCAGCGCTCCCGACAAGCGTTCTACCCGCTTCGGGTCTTCGCCCAGCCCCAGCGAACAGCGAAACACGTGCAACTGCGGCCCGTCGAACTGGTGCGCGACCAGACATTGCACCTTCTTCACGTTCAGCGTCACCTGCAACAGCGCAGCGATGAACTCACCCGCCGTCTTGGGTGTTGCGCCCATAACCGGGGTTGCTGTGTCAGTCATCATGGCTCACCCCCTCTCACAGTCCCAGCCGATCCAGGTTGGCCGCCACATCGGGTGGTTCGACAGGCTCACCACGAGACGGTTCGTCGGGATGGTCGCTGCTGGCTTGGCCTCGGGCAGCTATGCGCAGCCCCTCATGCCGCAGTTCCTGGATGGCCTCATACACATCGCCCAGAGTCACGCCACTCTGCCCAATCTGACACCGGATCGCTGCCCGGATGGCGGCGCTCTTGTTGTCCTGCTGTTCCAGCCAGCGCAGGATGTCCCGGTCAGCTCTAGCGTCCAGCGCAAAACTCACGGTGACAGTTGCCATAGTCCTCCCTCCACTACTAGCTGCCAACAGTTGGTGGCTGTTATTGGCTGACCAGCCGTTGGGCCAGCTTCCAGTAGCCCAGGGCGTTGGCGTACACTGGCTCGCTCACCACCCTGGCGTGTGGGAAGTGATCCCGGATGCGCGGCCCCAGCAGTAGAGCGCCGCCGCCGGAGATCAAGATGGCGTCGAGCGCGGCCCCGCCGTTCCACAACTGGGTGGCCTGGGCGATCACCTGGTCGGCCAGCGGTTCCAAGGCAGTTTCCACCACACCCGACAGGTCCACCGGTTTACCGTAGTAGCGCACCTGGCGACCAGTGATGGCCTCCACGAGTTGGTGATCTCGCAGCTCCAGGTCGGGACAATGATCGGCCAGGTAGTTCCGCACCGCCCGCACCACGTCCCAGGCTCCCACGTTCACGCTGGAGGTCTCCCTTCCAATCTCCGCCATCCGGTGTACGGACAGCAGGTTGGTGGTCTTGCCGCCCACGTCCACCACGCCCACCGCCCCGGTGGCCAGGGTGTTGTCCACGATACAGCCCCGATCGTTCAGCGCCAGGGCCAGCAACACCCCGAAGGGCTGGGGGATTACCCTGCAGTCGGTCACCCTGAACAGTTGCGCCCTCCTCCCCTCGCGCCCGGCCCGGTGCTCGCACAGGAAGCGATCGCACAGAGCCCTCCTGTCGCCGTCGTAGAAGGCCACCGGTAGCCCGGTCACCACTCGCAGCTCGGCCACCGTCGCCGTGGTCAGATCGGTGAAAGCGGCCAACATCAGGTGGTAGTATCCGTCGCTCTCGATCCATCGCCGGTCCTCCCGCCGGTGGACGAAGCGGCTCTGCTCCACCGCCCCCTGGCCCACCAGCACGTGGTCGGGCATGGTGAGGATGATGTTGTCCTCCTGGCTGTTCAATGAAAAGCGGGCCCTATCGGGGGTGCCCACCACCGAGGGGAAGGTCACCCGCCGCTGGCCGCTTACTCCCTTCACTGCGGAATATCCCACATCCAGCCCAATGTTCATTCCCGTCTCTCCCTTCTTGTCGGCTTCAGCTTCCAACTCTGTGCGGATTGACAGACAAAAGCCGCCTATTAGAGCTTCCATCCCTGGGTTTCTGTCTCTTGCTTCGTTTGGCCCGTTCGCTAAGTATGGCGATCTCATATTCGGCGCAGGCACTGCGGATCGTCTTCACCAGCCGCGCTACGTCGCCGTCCTCGTAGTTGCCCAAAACGCAGTGGACTTCCACCCCGGCTTTGGAAAACTCCTCCTCCAAGGACAACAGATGAGCCACCTTCCGGCTCAAGCGGTCTGTCCTGTGGATCACCACGATGTCTATCTGCCCTGCTCCGGCCATAGAATGCTGTTCAGTCCCGGCCTGTCTAATGTTGTTCCGCTCACACCTTGGTCAGCGACCTCCTTCACTGTCTTCCAGCCTCGCTCTTCTGCATACCTCTGAGATGCCTCGAGTTGCGAAGGCAAGCCATAGTCATGCTTCGCCTGACCCACTGTAGCCACTCGGCCGTAGATTCCTGCTCGTTTTGTCATCTCGAATGTCCCCCTTTGTATGATCAGCGCGGAGTCGCCAGCATCTCCGTGCAGTAAACCCAGACACCCCCATCTTCCGCCAGCTTTGTTTTTGGCTGTGCGGGCCCTGTGAAATAGTCAAGACGACGGCAAGGACCACATCGGCGTCCTTGTTTCACAGGGCGGGCGTCTGCTATTCTGCACTGAGCGTCAATGGGATGCGATCATAGTACGGATCGTCTGTGATGATGCGGCCCTCTTCGTCCAACTTCGTGGTCGCCAACCAGGGCTCGATGAACGGCCCGAACGCTTCCACTGCGGCCCGTGCCTCAACGTAGCCATCTACGCCTTCGGCGGCCAGGTCTGCGATGGCGGCCCTTGCCGTCAACGCTCGGCCCATATCGGCGTCATCGGGGGTTTCCCCCAATGCCCGGCCGGCCAGGGCCGTGTACAGACAGTCGGCCACCTCGCCCAGCAGGAAAGAGGTCACATTTTCCAGCCACTCCGTTTGGACAGCAAGGCCTCGCCGTATGCGTTCCTGGTGTGCCTCAGCGCCCCCGTGGATGGCGAACGTAATGGCGTGCCAGCAATAAGGCTCTTTGCCATCCCGCAGCGCGGCGCAGGTGGTGTCCCATCCTTGGATCCAGTGATCCTCTGGACCAGGCTCTCCGTGGACGGGAAACACCACTATCGCTTTCAATGTCAGCTCCATGTCTGCCGACAGGCAGGCCCTTGTGTCAATCATCTGCGTGGTCATGTCTTTTTCCCTTCGTTTCTTCTGTTCTCTGACTATCGGTTCCCCTCGATCAGGAGCGACCACCACTACCCCTGACCCATCTCTCTTTGCACTCCATTAGCCCATCTGGTCGGTGATTATCGGCCATCCTCCTTTTCCGAAAAACAAAAAGGCGGCCTATCCTGCTCCGCTGACGATGCAGGATAGGCCGCCTTTTTGACAGAATCGATATGGTTATGCTAGAATCGCTTCTAGCTCTGTCGCTGTGTGCCTTTGGTCGTCAGCGGTGGGGTTAGGGTCGTGATGGTGTTACCGCACCGTCACGGCCCGGCTGATTCTACGGATTTACTCCTCTTGCCTGTGTTCTTCCTCCAATTCGGGTGGACCCTCTTCAAGCCACTTCTGTAGAAGTTCGCGTACAACAGCCGACAAGGGAACGCCAAGCCTCACGGCCTTCACCTTCGCCTCCGTGTGAAGCTCCTTCGATATGCGTACCGTCATCTTGTGCTGTGTATTGCTCATCATCCCCTTCCGTACCGCGAGCTGTAGTGTCATACATTATTCACGGTTTTCCAAACTTGTCAAATCGAGGATCACAGATGCGACGGTGCTGCTATGCGGTTGTTAAGTCTGCAATAGAACCACTGAGGGAGATGAATTGTATGCCACCTGAACTTGCTTGTACCCAAGCTCCTCAGCAAACGCCTGGTAGGCCTCTCAGGTCTGCCATCAGTCGTCCTCATTCTCAGACACAGATCCGCCCCGCTGCCGCCAGACATAGGATCAACTCCGCGTGGCTATCGAACGTTGCCCGCATCCTGCCGTCAGCCAGACGGCGCCACTGCCCGTGTGTGAAGGCCATGCGTGCCTCTGCCGGAAATGCCAGCACCAAAGGATAGCCAGGACAGTCTTGAGCCTTGCCCGCGGCCTCCCAAGACAGAGCTGGGCTCTCCGCCACACCGCTGGCCCGGCTGTCCGCCTTGCGTCTGTACTGCGCCTTGAGTTCTTCCAATGTGGCCATCTCCATCCTCCAGAATTGTGCAATCGCAAAAGGGGGGGGGGCTTGAAAAGCCGTCACAGCCGTCAAACCCGTCACAAGCCGTCAAACCCGGCACTGACTGGCTCCAAAACCGCTCCCCAGCCCCTTCTTGTGACGGATTGTGACGGGTCGCGACGGCTATGACGGGTATGACGGCTTTTCTAGGGACCCCCTTTGTCAATTGCATTTCCGCTCAGGGGGCCTCCACCGCGTAGCGAGCCAGCACATCCTGCACGCGCCGGGAGCTCATCGGATATAGGCGCTTCCCTCCCGTGCGCCGCCGCCGGAAACCGAATTCCTTGAGACGGTAGCCGACCCACTGCGATGTCACCTCGCCCGGTTCGTCGAGGAAGCTGGCCATGGCCTGGCGCACCTGCGTCGGGGTCACCTCCTCCTCCCCCTCCAGAACGGCCAGCTTGTGCAGCGCCAGCAGCAGGGCTGTCCGCCGATCGTCGAGAGCGGTTTCCTCTGCCTGTTCAGCCTTCCGCAGGGCATAGTCACGCACCGCCGCCAGCAGCCCGTTCGCGCCCTGGCCATCCAGGTAGGCCGCGATGGCCAGCAGGGGCCGCCATAACTCGGCCTGGCGGTTGCTCAGCCCATCCGCTCCCACACCCGC
>CAZPMV010000198.1:0-6023 GCA_964587335.1 uncultured Anaerolineales bacterium | reverse complement strand
TTCCCCCAATCTCAAAGGAGAGAAAAGCATGCAGAACCTCGACAAAGTCAGTCGTCTCATGGAGAAGTGTGGTATTCCAGGCCGTGACGCCTACGATCTGCCCACCAGCAGTAAGCGCTTCCCCGACGGAGCCTGGTACCGCATGGAGGTGTCCGGCGTGGAGCGGCCAAAGGTGCTGGAGGCCGTCATTGACGAGTCGCGCAAGCGCAACCTGCCCATCCACCGCCTCATCTCCGTGGTCATGGGCGCCACGCTGCTGGACGATGCGGAACTCAAGGATTTCGCCCAGATGGCCGCCGAGGCGCGCATGGAGGTGATCCTCACGCCGGGGCCCCGTTCCGCCTGGGACGTAGGGCGGCAGCTCGCTACCCCCGAAGGCGGGCTCTCTGGCCTGCGCTTCCGCGGCTCCGACCAACTGCGCGCCGTCATCGCCGACGTGTTTCGGGGCATCGAGTTGGGCTTCCGCGGTTTCCTCTGTATTGATGAGGGGCTGCTGTGGCTCTTCAACCAGATGAAGCGCAACGGCGACATCCCCGAGGACGTGATCTTCAAGGTCAGCATCTACGCCGGCCACGCCTCGGCCGCCGGAGGCAGGCTGCTGCAGGAACTAGGGGCTGGCACCTTCAATCCCCTGGGCGACCTGAGCCTGCCGCAGTTGGCCAGTATCCGCCAGGCCGTGGATATTCCCCTCGATCTGCACATCTACCTCACCGAGAGCTTCGGCGGCTTCAACCGCTTCTACGAAGCGCCGGAGATGGTGCGCACCTGTGCGCCCTGCTATTTCAAGATGGAGCCGGGCCCTGCCTGCGCTGCCGGCCCGGGCGCGCTCTACAAGCCGTGGGTCAGCCCGGACATGATGGCTTGGTGGGGGCGGGAGAAGGTGAAATACTGCCAGATCATCCACGAGATCATCCAGGCGAACTTCCCCGAGGGGACGATGTCGGAGCTAGGGGCGGAGGATTTGGCCATTCCGAAGGTATAGGGTTTCAGGTTCGAAAGTTACAGGCTGCGAGTTCGGGGGTCGGAGTTCTGCGCCAAAGACCGAATGCCGACCTCCCCCTTGTTTCCTTGTCTACTTGGGTCTACTTGGTCTACTTGTTTCCTTTTTGCTTTGCTGATGAGGAGAAAACGATGACAGACAAGCCGTTCAAGCCGGGCGGCGTCAACCCCGCGCTGGTCACCCCCTTCACCAAGGCCGAGGAAGTGGATGAAGCTGCCTTTCGCCGCCTGATCCGCCGCGTGTTACCGCACGTGGACGGCCTGGTGCCCTGCGGCACGACGGGCGAGTTTCCCTACCTCTCGGTGGCCGAGCAGAAGCGGCTGGTGGAGATCGCCGTCGAGGAAGCGGGCGATAAGCCAGTGATCGCCGGCACGGGCGCGGCGGGCACGCGACAGGCCATCGAGTTGGCCCACAACGCCCAGGCCGCGGGCGCCACTGCCTGCCTCGTCGTCACCCCCTACTTCTTGCATCCTTCGCCCAAGGGCATCTACCAGCACTTCCACGACATCGCCACGGCCGTGGACATTCCTATCATCCTTTATAACATCCCCCAGGTGGTGAACGCCTATCTACCCCGCCGTGTCGTCCAGGACTTAGCGGACATACCTA
Organism: uncultured Anaerolineales bacterium; assembly: GCA_964587335.1. Taxonomy (GTDB): domain Bacteria; phylum Chloroflexota; class Anaerolineae; order UBA3071; family UBA3071; genus UBA3071. The sequence continues at coordinate 4,414 of CAZPMV010000198.1, read as the reverse complement.
ACGTCGTGGGACTCAAGGATTCCTCGGGCAACCTGACCTACACCATGGAGATCTTGGAGTACGCTGGTGACCGCATCAACGTGCTCATCGGGCACGACGAGGTGGTGCTGCCGGCACTGGCTGGCGGCTGTGCGGGGATGATCCTGGCCTCGGCCCAGGTCTACCCTGAGGTCTGGCAGGGAGTGCTGGCGGCGGTGCGCCGCGGCGACCTGGACGAAGCACGGCAGCTACAGCGCAGCGTGCAAAAGCTCTCCCGCATCTTCTGTCGCTATGGCGGTGGTGTACCGGTGAAGGCGGCGTTGAACATGATGGGCGTGAAGGTGGGACGGCCTCGCCGCCCACTGAAGTCTGTAGGTGGCGCATTACTACACGAAGATCGGGCCGAGATCCAACTGGAATTGGAGAAGCTGGGCAAGATCGAGGTGTCCGATATGCCGTTTCACGTGCCGACCGGACCGCTGCCGGCGCGTTTTGAGGCCCTGGGCTTGGATGCCAGCGTGGTGACAGAGGCTGGTTTGCGACTGGGCACAGGGGCTGCTGGCGAGGGGCTCAACTGGGTGCAGATGGACGTGGTGGCCGGAGCCAAGGCGGGGCCGCTGGGGGACGTGTATGCTTTCCAACTCACCTATCCCCACCACAGCTTCGAGGCCCTGACCACCATCCTGGAGCCCAACTTGATGGTGCGTCCGGCGACGCTCATCATCCCCGCCAATGAGCTGAAGAACCTGCGCCAGGCCAACATGGTCTACGGACCCGCGCAGGCAGGCGTGGCGCGCGCCATCGTCGATCATTTGGAGAGGGGGACGATCCCCGAAGCGGCCATGGATGAAGAGGTGATAATCGTGCGGGCGGCGGTGCATCCCCGAGCGCTGGACCGCCACGCGTTGTACCAGAGCGTCCGCGCCGCGGCGGACGAAGCCATTGGGACTGCCTACGCCCCCAGGTGATCGGCAACTGACTCGAGGTCAGCGGAAAAGCGGAACAAGCAGAAAGCGGAACAGCAGTCCCGTTCGTTCCGCCGACAGGAGATCCAGATGGATGGCGAGGAGTTGCACTCCGAGCCCTTGTTCGGGAGTACAACTCCCTTACATCGGGTTCCGTTCGTTCCGCTGTTCCGCTGACAGGTATTCTGACAGGAGCTAGCTCTCCTTCAACTCGTCGATCTTCTTGGACAGATCGGCGATCCGGGCGCTGAGCGACTCGACGTCGTCCCTGGTGGGGATGTTCAGGCGGGTCAGGAACCGGTCCATCTGCCGGTCGAGCTTCTGCTCGATGGGGCGCATCTTCATCTCCTTGCGCCGTTCGAGGACATCCCTGACCAGCTTGCGTCCGTCCTTTTCGGCGATCTCGCCCCGCTCGACGAGCTTGTTGACGAAGTCCTCGATCTCGTCGGCGGCCAGGGCTGCAGCGCCGATGCTGGCCAGGAGCACTCTCCGGACAGCATCCAGCAGGGGAGAGGCTTTTTCCTTTGCCTCTTGCTGAACTTGTTCAACCAGTTCTTCGATGTCGGCTTTGGTCTTTGCCATGATGTACCTCCATTTTGAATGAGGTTCGATGACGCATCGCGTCAGAACGATGGCATTATAACGCACTGCGTCATATCTGTCAAATTGGGAGACAATGTTCCATGAACAAGAAACCCGGCTGGTTCAAAGGTATCTTCCCCGCCCTGGTGACCCCCTTCACTGCTGCCGACGAGGTAGACGAGGCAGCTTACCGAGTGCTCATCCGCCACCTGCTGCCGCACGTCAACGGCGTGGTGGCTTGTGGCACGACCGGCGAATTCAGTTCCATGACCTTCGAGGAGAAACAGCAGATCATCCGCATTGCTGTGGATGAGGTTGCCGGTCGCCTGCCTGTGGTAGCGGGTACTGGCTGCCCCAGCACCCGCGAGACGCTGGAACTGACCCGCTGGTCCAAGGACGCTGGCGCCACCGCTACGCTGCTGGTGGCGCCCTACTATCTCAAGCCCACGTTCAACGAGGTCTACGACCATTACAAGGCCGTAGACGAGATCGGCCTGCCCATCATCCTCTACAACATCCCCCAGTGTGCGGGCACGCACTACAAGTGGTGGACGGCTGAGGGGATGGCCTTGGCCTTCGACAACGTGGTGGGCATCAAGGACTCCTCGGGCGACATGCCCTTCCTGATGGCACTCTTCGAGAAACTGAGCGGCAAGGTCGGCATCTTCTGCGGCCACGACGAGATCGCCGGTGCAGCGATGCTGGCCGGAGCCGATGGGGCCATCCTGGCCAGCGCCAATGTCATCCCCGATATCTGGCAGGAGATTCACCAAGCCGCGCAGCGAGGCGATGTCCAGTTCGTCCGCCGCCGCCACAGGGAGATACAGATCCTCACGCGCATCATCGTGCGCAAGGGAAGTGTCCAGGCCGTGAAGGAGGCGCTGCGTATGATGGGCGTGGACATGGGCGACGGTCGGCATCCCATCATGCCCGGGGGCGGCTTCGAGCGGGAGGATCGCGAGGACCTGCGGTCGCAACTGGAGAACTTGGGCAAGATCGGCGGTGTGGCGGCCAACATCGACACGCCGCAGCCGGCCGACTGGACGTTGCTGGTGGGTGAGGGGTTCGCCGGCCCACCCTTGTCGGAGGTGGCCCACATTGACCTGCTGATAGGTCAGGCGTACGGGCCAGTGGGACGAGCCATCGATCGGGCCCTGGGCGAGCCTCGGCCGGGGCACGAGCTGGCTATCATCAACGAGCGGCCGCGCACACTGCTGGTGCCCACCGTGACGGTGCGCACGGCCAAGGCGCGGCAGTTGGTCTACGAGGAGGCGGCTGCGGGGGTGAAGATGGCCATCGAGCATGCCATCGGCCAGGGGACGTTGCCGCAGGAGCGGCTGGATGGGCTCTGCCTGATCGCCAACGTCTTCGTGCATCCCGCAGCCAGCATCCGCCGCCGCGTGCACATCAACAACTACAAAGCCATGCGCGGGGCCATCCGCAAAGCGGTGGAAGGCCGCCCGACCCTGCGCGAGCTGATCGACGAGAAGCACGCCGCCCGGCACCCCTTCCGCTACGCGCCGTAGGAATTGGTAGTCGATGAAGCCGATGGAGCGGATGAAGCCGAAGAAGCGCACCGCGCAGGCGCGCATCGCCCACGCTGCGGGGCAGGTGATGCTGCTCTTCGTCGTCAGCCGCTTGCTGGGGTTGGCGCGTGAGGTGATCATTGGCGCCCGCTTCGGCACCAGCGCCGAACTGGACGCCTACCTGGCCGCCTTCCGGTTGCCCGATCTCATCTTTCAACTCGTGGCCGGCGGCGCGTTGGGCTCGGCGTTCATCCCCACTTTTACCGCCCACCTGACGCGGGGAGACCGCGCTGCCGCCTGGCGACTGGCCTCGGCGGTCATCAACCTGGTGCTGCTGCTCCTCACGGTGGTAGCCCTATTGGCCGCTCTTTTCTCTGGCCCACTGGTGGTCCACGTGATCGCCCCCGGCTTCTCCCCATCGCAGCAAGCTCTCACCGCCGAGCTTCTGCGCGGGCTGCTGATCTCTACCGTCATCTTCGGCGTTAGCGGCATTGTCATGGGCATCCTCAACTCCTTCCAGCATTTCGTCGCCCCCGCGCTAGCGCCGGCGCTCTACAACCTGGGCATCATCGCTGGAGCCTGGTTCCTGGCCCCGCGCTATGGCGTACGAGGGCTGGTGGTCGGCGCGGTGTCAGGGTCGGCGTGGCACCTGTTGGTGCAGATGCCTGCGCTGATGCAACGTCGGCCTCGCTACGTTTTCACACTGGGCTTGCGGCAGCCGGATGTGCGAGAGGTGGGCAAGCTGATGGGCCCGCGTGTGCTAGGGCTGGCGGCGGTGCAGCTTAACTTCCTGATCAACATCATCCTCGCTTCGGGACTAAGCGAAGGGAGCCTGGCGGCGCTCAACTTCGCCTGGCTGCTGATGCTGTTGCCACAGGGTGTGGTGGCGCAAGGGATCGCCACAGCGGCCTTTCCCACCTTCTCCGCGCTGGTCGCACGGGGGGAGCGGTCCGAGATGCGATCCACCTTCAGTGCCACGCTGCGGGCCATCCTCTTCCTGACCATCCCCGCCAGCGTAGGGCTGTTTGTGCTGCGGGTGCCGCTGATTCGCATGCTGCTGGAACGTGGCGAGTTTGGGACCGCGTCCACTGCTGCCGTCGCCTACGCGCTGGCCTTCTACGCCTGGGGACTGGTGGGCCACGCAGTAGTGGAGATCGCCGCCCGCGCCTTCTATGCCCTACACAACACGCTGATACCTGTGGCGGTCGGTGTTGGAGCCATGGCGCTGAACATCGTCCTCAGCCTGTTGCTGAGGGGACCGCTGGGATACGGTGGGCTGGCGCTGGCCAACACGGTGGCTACAGGGTTGGAGATGGTGGTTCTGCTGGTACTCCTGCGCCGCCGTCTGGGCGGACTGGAGGG
>CAZPMV010000197.1:2036-6026 GCA_964587335.1 uncultured Anaerolineales bacterium | reverse complement strand
CGCGTCGGGCGTTGCATGGAATGGCCTCTGGCCTGTCTAGACAGTACAACTCGCTCTACGCCACGTTGCTGGGGGCCGACCCCGTGCAGTTGGGCTCGCTGCACAGCGTAGGCAACGCCATCGGGGCACTGGCGGCGCTGCCAGCAGGCTGGTTCATCGACTACTACAGCCTGAAGAAGGTCCTCCTCCTGGGCACGGTGATTCTGACAGCCTCCCGGCTGCTGTACTTTGTGGCCCCCCACTGGACCTGGCTGTATGCTGGCGTTATCCTCTTCTACCTGGGCGTGCGCATCACTTGCACCGCCTGCACGGTCACCTGCGCAGCCGAACTGCCCAACGAGGAGCGGGGCACGGGGCGCGGGCTCTGTGGGACGGTGTCGTCCATTGTAGCCATCATCACGCCGCTGCTGGCGGCCTGGATCATCTCGCGGTTCGGCGGGATCAGCGTCCGCAGCATCCGCCCGCTCTATGCCATCCAGGTGGTCATCTTCATCGGGATATTCATCCTTCTGCTGAGCCATTTCTCTGGCTCCCACGCAGGCGGCGCTTCGGGCGGCGTCAAGGAGGTTCTCTCGGGTTTCGCCCAGGTCTTCCAGCACGGCCCCGATGTGGTGCGCCTGCTGCTGGTCATGGGCCTCATGGAGCTGCCCTTCACTATCACGCAGCCGTTCATGCCCCTGTATGCACACCAATTCAAAGGAGCGAATGAGTTCGTGCTCGGTGGCATGTCCATGGCCGTCGCCATCGTGCCCATGCTGGCCTCGATCCCCTTGGGCCGCCTGGCTGACCGCTACGGTCGCAAGAAGTTGCTCTTTGCCGTCGCTCCCCTGGCCTACGCGGCCAATCTGTGCCTGGTTTTTGCGCCCTCAGGAGGGACCCGTGCATCGCTGGTGCTGCTGCTCTATGGCCTGCTCTTTGGCTTCAACAGCATCAGCATGGCTCTCGCTTCCTCGATGACGGCTGAGATCGTGCCCAAGGAGCAGATGGGACGCTGGATCGGCATCGTCAGCCTCTTCCGCGGCTTGCTTGGCATTCCCGCCCCACTGATCGGCGGACTGCTCTGGGAGCGCTTCGGTCCGCAGTATGTATTCCTTGCGGCCATCGCCATTGACGCGTTCGTACGGCTCCCGCTCTTGGCTTCAGTCAGGGAGACGCTGCATCTTCCCTCTACTCGTTAGGGCACGTCTGAGCTGATGGAGGCCACACATGACTCTACCGAAGAAACTGCCAGACTTGCCACAGAGGCACAGAGGGCACGGAGGCTTTGAGGTGTCTCTCAAGGACTCTATGCTTCTTCAGTTTGCTGCTGAACGATTCTGAGCACCACCTTGGTCTTTCCTTTGTGTACTCCGTGTCTCTGTGGCTGAATGACCTTTTTCAGGGGAGTCACACATGTGTAAGCTATCACAAGAACAGATCGTGGACGGACTGAAGTCGCTTGGTCTTGCCCAAGGCGGCATCCTGTTGGTCCACGCCTCCCTCAGCAGCCTGGGGCAGGTCGAGGGCGGAGCTGAGACGGTCATTGAGGCGCTGCTGGAAGCACTGGGACCCGCGGGCACACTGCTGATGCCCACCCATCCGGCTCGCGACGGACGTACCTTTGACGTTGGCGCCATCCCCTCAGACATGGGGATCGTCAGCGAGACGTTCCGCCTGCGGCCTGGCGTGCTGCGCAGCCGCCATCCCTATCATCCGGTGGCTGCCTTCGGTGCCCGCGCCGAGGAGATGCTAGGCGACCACGAGCTAAGCGCCGTGCCCGACGGCCCGGACACACCCTATGGTCGGCTGATCGCTCAGGGAGGCTGGGTGCTGCTCTTGGGCTGCGATCTGGACACGCTAACCCTGCTGCACACCGTGGAGGCGGAGCTGGATCTGCCCTACCTGCGGGAACTGGCGATGCAGTACGTTGACGCTCATGGGAAGGTCCAGAGACTGCAAATCAAGCGATGTCCCGGCGAGCACCGCGGCGGGGTCTTGAAGTTCGACCGGCTGTTTCGCCAAGAAGGAGCGATGACCGTGCACCGCATCGGAGGGGCGGTCTGCCGGCTGCTCTCCGCCCCTAAGGCAGCAACGATCATGCGCCGGGAGATGGCCCGTGATCCCTTCTTCGCCCTGGACGACAATCCCCACTGTGCCGACTGCGTTCGTTTGCGGGGCAAGATCAGGGCTGCCCAACTGGCCCAGGAGGACTTCCGCCTCACCGCTCCGCTGTGGGCCGTGGCCGAGGATTGCGAGCGGGCCTTGTCGCTGATCCAAGGGGAAGGGATCTCCTGGGTGGAGCTGGACGCAGGACACCTGGGGACCTCACCTGTCGCCCTGCACGAGCTGCGCGACCGGCTGGCAAAAGGAGGCTTTGGCGTTGCTATCCTGCGCTCGCAAATGGGGCCGCCGCATGTGATGGCCAAACTGTGCACTGCTGCAAGCCATCTGGGAGCCGCGTATCTGCACGTTGCAGCACCGCCGCAGACAGCGATGACGCCAGCGCAACTGATCGACGCACTGCGAGCACTGGCCGAGGTGGCCTGCGAGAACGGAATCTCATTGCTCCTGGGCAACAGGCCGGGCAGCCTCGCCGAGACGGTTGAACAACTGGCGGCACTGATGGTTGAGGTGGGATCGCCGCATCTGAAAGCAAGCTACGATCCGGCTGGGATCGCCCAGGTCGGAGGCAGCCCATACTACGGCGGGCTGTACAAGGGATCGCTGCGCCGCTTCGTCCGTCACGTCGTACTGCGGGACGTAGTAGCCGCCGAGGGCCGAGCGGCGGCGCTGGGATTGGGCAACGGTGAGGTCATGGAGATCATCTCCAGCCTGCGCTGCCGATGCTTCGACGGGTTCTTCTGCCTGTGGCCACTGCCGGGCCAGGGCGCCATGGGTTTGCGCGCCGCTGCCAGGAGCTTCTGGCAAATCATGGAGCGCATCTGAAGGGATGAGCGGGGGGGATGAGCGATAACAATGAAAAAGACCTATGGCGTCGGAGTGATCGGCGCCGGCCACGCCGGTAGAAAACACCTGATGGCCATCCACGACCATCCCCAGACTCGCGTGGTCGGCGTGGCAGTGGCCCGTCCTTCCCAGCAACGGGCAGCGGCGCTGCGAGCCAAGTTCGGCGCTGAGTTCGTGACCGAGGACTACCGGAGGCTGCTCGCCCGTGACGACGTGGAGATCATCTGCATCAGCTCCCCCAATCGGTTCCATGCCCAACAGAGCATCGACTCCCTGGCCGCTGGCAAGCACGTGCTATGCGAAAAGCCCATGGTGACCAGCATCGAGGATGCTCTCCGCGTGGTGGCTGCCAGCCAGGCCGCGAGAACCAGTTTCTTGGTGGGGCAGATCTGCCGCTTCAGCCCCATCTTCCTGGCCATCAAGCAGCTCTACGACGACGGCGACCTGGGCCAAGCGTTTTTCGCCGAGGCAGACTACATCAAGCAGAGCCTGCACGTCCACAAGCGCTGGTGGCTCGATCCCCGCGAGCCGCACTTCATCGTGTTCAATGGCGGCGTCCATCCGCTGGACCTGCTGCGCTGGGTGGTGGGAGAAGTAGAAGAAGTGCAAGCCTACAGCAACGACGTGGCCGTGCCCGAAGCGACGTTCGACGATTGCGTGATCGCCACCCTGCGGTTTACCAACGGCTGTGTGGGCAAGCTGCTGGTGGCCTACGGCGCTCGGATGCCCTACGAGTTGAACCTGAGCATCTACGGCACCCGAGGCACAGTGCGCAACGACCGGCTGTTCTTGGATCGCGGCCAGGAGTGCAATAGTAGGGGCGACCGGCCGGTCGCCCCTACTCACCTGCCGATTCCCATCGTCCCGGAACATCCCCACTTCCGTCAGGAGTGGGACGAGCTGGTGGCAGCCATCGAAGCAGGCCGCGCGACGCGGGTGGATGCCGCAGACGGCGCCCGCACCGTGGCCCTCTGTGCAGCGGTGGGCCAAGCCCTGGACAGTGGCCAGCCAGCCCGAGTAGCGCAGGACTTCTGCTGCTATTGA
>CAZPMV010000197.1:0-1936 GCA_964587335.1 uncultured Anaerolineales bacterium | reverse complement strand
ACATCCTGATCTGAGCCGCCAGGCGATCTTGCGCTCCTGTGCTGAATACCTGGTCAGCATCCAAAGCCCTGAGGGATTCTTTGTCTCCCCAGACAGCAAGCATCAAGAGATCGCCATCTACCAGATCGAGTCCACCTGGAGCTTGCTGCAAGCCTATGAGGCACTAGGAGAGGGGCGACCGGCCGGTCGCCCCTACCTGCTGGCCGCAGCCGCCGCGCTGGACCGCTTCGCCGCGCTGCAAAGGCCAGACGGGACCGTGCCTCACGCCGCACTGCCAGAAGGCTACTACCGCAGGGCGCAGGAGATCGTCTACGAGTACACCCTGGCCAGGCTGGAACGGGAGGGGCGGGTCTATCCCGGCAGCGAGATGGACGAGACGGTCTTTCCACAGATGGGAGTGACCGACGGCGGGTTAGCGATTGCTGCCCGTTCCTTTGCCATCCTCTCCGGCGAAGATCGCTACCGGGCCATGGCCTTTCGCGCTCTCGATCATTACTGCGCCATCTGGAATCCGTCCTACCTGAAAGAGAACAGTTTTGTCACTTTCTACGGTCTAGCTTTTGCCCTGGTGGGCTTCCAGGCCTGGGGGAAGGAGTACCCCCGAGCAGAGGAGATGGTGGGGGAGATCACGCGCCTGCTCACCGAGGGCCCGGTCTGGTGGGGATACTCTCCGTCCAAGCTGGCCATCGTCGGCGTGGGCTTGCTTACGGTCCATGGCTCGCGCTACGCCGACTCGCACATCCGGCCGGCACTCGAAGCCCTGCTGGAAGCCGGGCTGGAGGTCTTCCCGGGCGGCTACGGCATGGCCACGGAGGACGGCCAGCAGTGGGGGCGCTACGCTGACATCCGCGGCACGGTTCCTTTGATGATCATCATGAAAGCATACGATGCGGTGACCGGGACGCAGACCTTCACCAGCAGCGACAAGTACAGACGGATGCTGGCCTGGCTGGAGCGAAATCGCCAAGCAGCCAAAGCTATGGACCGTCCGTTCTACGAGATACAGAAGGCCGACGGCGCCTGGTTTGGCTCAGGCACGCCAGTCTGCCTGCTGCCGGTGTGGTGGGCCACCGGGCGCTTCGCGGCGCTCTGAAAAGGTGCACCGCACTTGGTCCGTTCGTAACTGCTCAGCCAGGTAGAAATCGGAGACAGATGAAAGATCATTGCGGAATGCGGATTTCGGATTCGCAATCTGCAATCCGCAATGTGCAATCAGACGGGCAATAGCCTGAGTAGTGACCTGGAGAGATTGTCTATGCGCATCCTGGCCGTTGGCGCACATCCGGACGATGTGGAACTGCTCTGCGGCGGCACGCTCGCCCTGTATGCCCGCCGAGGCGATGCGGTGGTCATGGCCGCGGCCTGCACGGGAGATCGAGATGACCCCGAGATCCCACCAGAGGAGATGGCCCAGATCCGCCTCGCCGAGGCGACGGCGGCCGCGGCGGTCATTGGTGCTGAATACATGTGCCTGGGCTTCTCGGACGAGACCGTCTTCCCCACTGAAGAGAACTGCCTGCGCTTCGTAGACCTGATCCGTCAGGCTTGCCCCGATCTCATCATCACTCACGGACCGGGCGACTACCACGTAGACCACCAAAACACAGGCCAGCTCACCTTCTGGGCCTCGACGCTGGCCACCGTGGCCCACATCCACACCGGCTACGCTCCCGCACCACTGCGGCCGCCGATCTACCACATGGACAACGTGGCGGGGATCAACTTCCTGCCCACAGAATACGTGGACATCTCGCAGGTGATCGAGCTGAAGCAGGAGATGTTGAACCAGCACCGAAGCCAGTTTCGGGTCTTCGAGCGTACTGGCATTGACCTCATGGATCAGATGCTGACCATGTCCCGCTTCCGAGGCCATCAGTGCGGTGCGGCCTACGCCGAAGGGTTCCGGCGATTGGACATCCATCGACGCATTCCGTCG
>CAZPMV010000196.1:0-6049 GCA_964587335.1 uncultured Anaerolineales bacterium | reverse complement strand
TCTGAGGCAGTTGCACTGCCGAGGTCGAGAGTTCAACTCCCTCCGAACCGAACTGTATTGCGTCTAACCCACCAGATCATAAACCGTTCTGAGGCAGTTGCACTGCCGAGGTCGAGAGTTCAACTCCCTCAGAACCGAACTGTATTGCACCTAACCCGCCGGATCATAAACCGTTCTGAGGCAGTTGCACTGCCCGAGGTCGGGAGTTCAACTCCCTCCGAACCGAACTGTATTGCACCTAACCCGCCGGATCTGACGATCCAGCTAGAGCGACGTGTGAGTTTGCCCTGGTGCGCTTGTGGATAACGGATCTGCAAATGAAACCACCCAGACCGACCGTCTCAACGTTTGACACTCAAGGCTGACTCCTGTATAATCATCCATAGGAGCCAGAGCAACAGTGAGCGTGGTAGACGAGATCAAGGAGCGGCTGGACATCGTTGAGGTCGTGTCCCGCTACGTGCCGCTGAAGAAAGCGGGACGGAACCACAAGGGATGCTGCCCTTTCCACGCGGAGAAAACACCCTCCTTCGTCGTCTTCCCGGAAACCGGAACCTGGCACTGCTTTGGCGCTTGCGGCACCGGCGGTGACGTCTTCAGTTTCATCATGAAACAGGAGAACGTGGATTTCGCCGAAGCGCTGCGGATTCTGGCGCCCATGGCGGGTGTTACGCTGGAGCCTCTGGGCCCTGCTGCCTCGGCCAAAGATAAGCTACGCAAGCATTTGCTGGAGATCACTGCCGCGGCCGCGGCTTACTATCACCGCCTGCTTCTGGACGATGCGGGGGAACGAGCCCGTGGCTACCTGGCACAACGGCAGTTGACACTGGAAACTGCCGAACTCTTCCACTTGGGCTACGCGCCAGACGGCTGGGATGGGCTGCAGCGCCACTTGCGCAGCCAAGGTTACGCTCTTGCCGACCTGGAAGCGGCAGGGCTCATCATCGCCCGTACTGATGGTACCGCCTATGATCGCTTCCGAGACCGGCTGATGATCCCTATCCGCGATCTGCGAGGTCGGTCTATCGCCTTCGGCGCACGGCTGTTGCCAGGCGGGAAGGAACGAGGAGACCGCCAGCAGCCCAAGTACATTAACTCACCACAGACCATTCTCTTCGACAAGGGCCGGCAATTCTACGGCTTGTACGAAGCGCGGCAGGCCATTCGCTCCGCCGACTCGGCCATAATCGTCGAGGGGTACATGGACGTGCTGGCAGCTCACCAGCACGGCATCAGCAACGTAGTCGCCACCATGGGCACTGCCCTGACCGAGCAGCAACTCAAGCGGCTGAAGCGCTACACGACGAAGTTCGTACTGGCCCTGGATGCTGATACCGCTGGTCGGGCCGCCACATTGCGCGGCGTGCAACAGGCTCGCGAGGCACTGGACCGCACGTGGGTGCCCACACCGACGGCCAGCGGCCTAATCCGCTTCGAAGGGCGGCTGGACGCTCAATTGCGCATCATGACCTTGCCTCCCGGTCAGGACCCGGATGAAGTAATCTGCGCTAGCCTGGACCGCTGGACTCAGCTCGTCGCCGATGCTCAGCCGGTGGTGGATTACTTCCTGCATCTGGTGACGGCAGATACAGACCTGAGCACGGGCAAAGGGAAAGCCGAGGCAGTGCGCCGGTTGGCCCCTCTCATCCGCGAAATCGCCGACGATATTGAGCGAGCACACTACGTGCAGAAGCTGGCGCGACTGGTGCAGGTAGACGAGCAGATCGTACACAGCCAGGTATTGCAGCCCACGCGTGGCCGCAGACGGCGCAAGCCATCTCCTCCTCTTGAAGAGGAGATGCAGCAGGCTAGTGCGGAGGAGCGCCGCCGCCCGGAACCGCAAGCACACTGCCTGGCCCAGCTACTGCTGAGGCCAGAGTTGTTGCCCGTGCTGGACGCCAAGTCCAACGCCCTACGGATCGTACCGCTGGACACCGAAGATTTCACCAACGTCGTGGATCAGGCAGTTTTCGCCGCCTTGCTGGAAGCCCAGCTTTCCGAGCAAAGCAGGCAGGAGCCTGTCTTCAAAGAGCAGTTGGAATTGCCCTTGCAGGAGCGATGGGAACAACTGCTGGACTACGGCGCCACACTGCCGCCGCTTCCCCCAGAGCAAGCGGCCGACGACCTGATCAACGTGATCTTGCGACTGCGCTTGACACGGCTGCGCCGGCGTCTGGCAGAACTGCAGTATCTGCTGGGGCAAGCCCAAGAAGAAGGCGATGGCAGGGCAGTGGAAGACTACGCGAAAACGGTATTGGAGCACACCAGCGAGATGGGACGGCTGCAACAGACGTTGAACGCTTGTACCTGGAGAGGCAAGAGGAAAGCCCTTTGAGCACGACGGAAACGGGGATGGGAGACAATACTCAGGCGCGCTCCGACGCCTCCCAATTGTCGGAACCGGCCGCCTCTTTCGGCGCGCCCGCCGACCAGGATAGCCCAGACAAGCCGGAACTGCCAGACATGACCGAGGACGAGGAGAGCGCCGAGGTCGAGGCTGAGGCGCAGCGTCCCATCGAGGAGATTGTGGAGCAACTGGGCGACCTCACTGCCACCAGCGATCCTGTGCGCATGTATCTGCACGAGATCGGCCGTCACCCCTTGCTCACGGCAGAGCAAGTGACAGAGAAAGCCAAGCGCATTCAGCGGAAGAAACAGGCCGAAGAGGCGTTGGCGGACGGAGAAACCTCACCGGAAGAGCGCCCGAGGCTGAAGGCCCTGATCGAAGATGGAGAAAACGCCAAGGAAGAACTCGCTCAGGCTAACCTGCGATTGGTGGTCAGTTGGGCCAAACGCTACGCTGGCCGAGGCGGCATGTCACTGCTCGACTTGATCCAAGAAGGGAACCTCGGGCTGCTGAAAGCGGTAGAGAAATTCGACTACCGCAGGGGCTACAAGTTCAGCACCTACGCCAGCCACTGGATACGCAATTCCATAGGTCGAGCCATTGCGGGCCAGGCCCGCACGATCCGCGTGCCCGTGCACATGCACGAGCAGATCAGCCATCTGAGAAGGGCCAAACGAGAGCTGGCTCAACAGTACGGAAGGGAACCGACCGCTGAAGAGGTCGCTCTAGAGATGGGCCTGCTGACACCAGTGGATCGACGGGCCATCGAAGAGGGCCGGGCGCTCGACCGTCCCCTCGACCCAGCACTGGAATGGCGGTGGCGGCAGGCAGAGGACAGGGTGCGCCGCATATCAAACTCCGCAGTGGAACCGATGTCCCTGGAAACGCCCGTGGGCAGCGAGGAAAGCAGTTACCTGGGCGACTTCATCAAGGATCAGAAGTTGCCCGGGCCGGTGGACGCCGCCTCACGCGAGATGCTCAAACAGAACATGCGAGAGACCTTGGACTCGTTGCACAACGAGCGAGAACGCGAGGTTCTGGAGATGCGCTATGGGCTGAAAGATGGCCGGTATTACACACTGGAAGAAGTGGGACAGGAAATCAACGTCACGCGGGAGAGAGTGCGACAGATCGAAGCCAAAGCGCTGCGCAAGCTGCGCCATCCGGCCCGCAGCCGCAAACTGCGGGACTATCTCTGACGTAGTAACCCCTCACGTCGTGTGTTATGACAAGCACACCGTCTTGACCACAGATGCGTGGATTTCACTGATTGTCGTTCGACCCATTTGGGCAATCTGTGAAGTCTGTGGTTGCCTTGCGATTCTCCCCAAGTTCCCTATGGGCCTCAATTTGACGAAACCGCCGTATTGAGTATAATCTTCTCACGTGAAGCTATCGCTCCTCGGTAGCTCAATTGGCAGAGCGTCCGGCTGTTAACCGGTAGGTTGGAGGTTCGAATCCTCCCCGAGGAGCCAATTTCCCGAAGACACGACGTCCGGTGGCCTGACCACCGGACGTTCTCTTAGGTGCTGTTCTCGCTATCAGACACGCGGAAGGTGAGAGATGGAGCAAACCCATTCTGTAGGAGAGAAGAGGCTAGACGACCTGCACCACCTGTGGACGACACTGGAAGAGCGGGTGCGGGTCGCCCCTTTCGAGCTGGGCATCGCCTGGAGCTTTCTGGGCGGCAAGCCGGAGTTAGCCCTCTGCCAAAGCGACCCTGAGCTGGCAGAGGCTATTCAGAACGAAGCCCAACGCCAGGTGAACAAGATCGAGCTCATCGCCTCGGAGAACTACGTCAGTGCTGCCGTGCTGGAAGCGCTGGGCTCAGTGCTCACCAACAAATACGCCGAGGGCTACCCCGGTCACCGCTACTATGGCGGCTGCGAGTACGTGGACATCGTGGAGCAACTGGCCATTGACCGCGCTAAGCAACTGTTCGGGGCCGAGCACGCCAACGTGCAACCCCACTCCGGCTCGCAGGCTAACATGGCCGTCTACTTCGCCGTGCTGGAGCCGGGCGACCGCATCATGGGCATGAGCCTGGCCCACGGTGGCCACCTGACGCACGGCAGCCCAGTCAACTTCTCCGGCAAGCTGTTCGAAGTGCATCCCTACGGCGTGTCACGGGAAACGGAAACCATCGACTACGAGGCCATCGCCCGCCAGGCGCGGGAAGTACGTCCCAAAATGATCGTCTGCGGGGCCAGCGCCTATCCGCGTTTCATTGACTTCGCCCGGCTACGAGAGATTGCCGACGAGGTGGGGGCCTACCTGATGGCCGACATCGCCCACATCGCTGGGCTGGTGGCCGGAGAGCTACACCCCAGCCCTGTGCCCCACTGCGACTTCGTTACCTCCACCACGCACAAGACGCTGCGTGGCCCGCGCGGTGGGCTGATCCTCTGCAAAGGGAAGTACGCCAAGGCGATCGACAAGAGCATCTTCCCCGGCATGCAGGGCGGGCCACTGATGCACTGCATCGCTGCTAAGGCCGCGGCCTTCGGCGAGGCGCAGCAACTGGAGTTCCGCTACTATCTCCAGCGCATCGTGGATAACGCCAAAACGCTGGCACGCAAGCTGCAGGAGGATGAAGGACTACGCCTGGTCTCCGGCGGTACCGACAACCACCTGATACTGGTGGATGTGGGCGCGGTGGGGGTTACCGGCAAAGAAGCAGAGGAAGCCTTGGACGACGCGGGCATTACTTTGAACAAGAACACCATTCCGTTTGATCTGCGGCCGCCGCGAGTGGCCAGCGGCATCCGCATCGGCACACCGGCCGTGACCACGCGGGGGTTCGGCAGCACCGAAATGGAAGAGGTTGGCGAACTCATCGCCGCCGTGATCCATAACCTGGGGGATGAGGCGGTGTCCCAGCAAGTGAGACAGAGGGTGAGCGAGATCTGCTCCCGCTTCCCCGTACCGGGGATCTATCCTCCCTCGGCGAAGCCCTGTCCGGCGCCGTCACACCAGCAGAGAAGTTAGCATCTCAGACACGGACGAACACGGAAAGACACTGATTGAAATCGACCTAATCCGCGTTCATCCGCTTCGATCCGTGTCCTGCAAATGAATCAGGTTTGTTGGAGAGACCTGGTTCTCTGGCTAATCACCTGCTTTGCGCTTGCTCCACTCCGCCTCGGCCTTGGACATGGCCTCGAAGTGCTCATACAGCGCCTCGCTGCCCACCTCGGAGCGCAGTCCCAGGGCAAATCCCTTGAGCCGATTCCACATGTAGTTGATGGACAACCAGTCGAAGAGCAAGTCCTCGTGGAACAGGCCGTGCTTCCACAGCGTCCCCAACGTCTCGTAGAAGGCGCACGCCCGGCGCGCCAGCGTGAATTCGTGGCTACCGCGGGGGAACTTGGCGACGAAGGGTTCGTAGTCCAAGACGAAGCGCGGGCTCAGCACAAAACTCGACGCCTCTTGATACGTCGGATTGACCATCAAGGCCGCAGTCTGTAGCAAGATGTTGGCATCCTCATACATCGGTTTGGACATGTCACACCTCCCTGGAGGAACTGGCGCGGCCAGGCCACTTCGTGGCGACCCAGCCGCTGCTTGCGAATGCCGCGCTATCTCTTGACACTCATAGTACCGCATTTGCGCCCGGCTGTCAAACTCCCTGCCGTGTAGAAAACCGATCGTAACCGTTCAGGGGGTGGGCAGAAGCTAAGCTTCTACCCACCAATTGCAGTA
>CAZPMV010000195.1:0-6112 GCA_964587335.1 uncultured Anaerolineales bacterium | reverse complement strand
CTGGCTTGCAGTCGGCCACGGTGAAGTCCACGGCCCGGGTGCCGAAGAGGTTGACACGTACCCGGTCGCCCGGGGTCAGTACCAGCCCCTCCAGCAGCCGGCCCACGTAACGACTGTCGGAGCCGCGGGGCAGCGCCCGGGTCGTGGTCAGCGGTTTCAGGGTGACCGATCGGGCCGTCTGATAGTCTACCTTGCGCAGGCTGACCTTCTCCCCCAGGCCCACCTGGGCGTTCTGGCGGACAATGCCATCCATCTGCACGATCCCCTTGCCCCGGTCGGCGCGGTAGGCTAGCATCAGCTTGGCCGCCGTGGCCCGCTCGCCACGGATCTCGACGATGTCGCTGATGGTCGCCCCCAGCCGCTTGATGTCCAGTGGATCGAGGCGGGCGATCCCCCGCCCCACGTCTTTGGCCTGAGCCTCGGCCACGCGAAGGGTGATTGTCTTCACCCCAGTGCTGTTGTTGCTCGAAGTCATACAAACCCCTCATGCGTGATGCGTGAAACGTGATGCGCGAACCGCCAATCACGTTCCACGGTTTACATTTACTCGATGGCCGCCACCAGGTACGCGGCTAGCTCCTTCGTTTGAGCCTGTTTCCGCCGCAGGAAGAAGCTCTTCTGGTACTCGGCAACCTTCTCCCTGGCTTTGACGTCTTCGACCACAATATCCTCGGCCAGCCAGGGGATGGCGTTGTGGAAGGCGCCGATGAACAGGATGCCGTTTCGCTCCAGGGTACTGTTGATGGTGTGGCCGATGTAGCGATCCCTTTCCTCAAGGAGCTTATCCTTCATCAACTCGTACTTCAGAACGGCCCAGGACTTTCCGGCCAACGTCCGGGCGTTGGCGATTTGCTTGATGCCCTCCACTTCCTTAAGAACGATGGAGACCTCTTCCGTCTTCACGATCCTTGCTCCCCGCTCCACCAGCCTCTTGATCAGTTGATAATTGAGGCTACCCTTGCTGGCGGCGTCCTCCACAATGCGCATCCCCAGCGCGCCGTCGGCAGCCATGCCATCCTGGTAGATCTGGTAGCCGCTGACGTCCAGGGCATCGAAGTGCCGAGCGATGGCCCGCCAGAAGTCAGCCACCGTCCGCTTATGCTCATTCCACGCCTCTTCGCCGCTCATCGTCTGGCCCTTCTCCTCCACTTGCGAAGCCACGCTGCCCAGGTCCGCGCTGCTGTGGATGATGGGGACGTAGAGCAGTCTCCGCATCACGTGCCCCCTTCGGCCCCATTCTTGCGCAGCCTGATCTCCAGGATACCGTTCTTGTAGGTGGACTCCACCGTGCTCTCATCAACCGGGCAAGGAAGCTCCAGTTCTTTGGCGTACTTCCTACTCTTGGTCGTTGTGGAGAGCCTTATCTTTCCCTCACGGGCCTCGATCTGGATATCCTTCTCCTCCACGCCAGGCAGTTCGGCGATGACCAACAGCACATCATCCTCATCGAAGACGTCCACCAGGGGTTCCCGCACTTCGTCAACGACCGGTCCCGTCTCGGTGCGACGGATGTTGCCGAAGGGTTGCACCCTGGGGATGCCGCCAATCCCTCTGCGCACCGAGACGCCATAGACGCCCCTCGGTATCCCGCCGACCCTGGTCTGGCTGGAGCGCCGCAGATCGGCAAGTTTCTCCTCATCGAGTTCGGACAGGTCAACCTTGTCCGCCAGGCTCGCGGCCAACTCGATCAGGCTACCAACCCCCTTGAACAGCTCACCCAGCCCCAGGTCAATGTGCATTCCTCCGCCTTTTTCCTTTCTTTCGTCCCTTTCGCGTTCTTTCTCTTCTGTTGCCATGTCTCATCCCCTTCATTTCCGTTCGCGCTCTTATCGGAATAGCCTGCACCGTACCGTACCGTCGCTACACCTTTCTAGCTCACCTTGCGCAGTCGAACCTCAAGTATACCGTTGCGATAGGTGATTTCCATCGTGTCCGCGTCAACCAGCGAGGGCAGCAGGAGCTCTTTGACGTACCTTCTCTCTCCCGTTGTTGACAAGGAGAGGATGTCGTCCTGCACCTCGATCTGGATGTCGGCCTTGTCAACCCCGGGCAATTCGGCCACGACCAGGATCAACTCGCCTTCGTCGAAGACGTCCACCAGAGGCTCCTGCTCCTCGGCCACCACCGGCCCTTCATCTGTGGAGCGGATGTTGCCAAAGTGCTCGACGGTGGGTGTGCCTCCCAGGCCCATGCGCACGCTGAGGCCGTAGACCCCGCGCGCTTGATCGAGGCCCTCGACCTTGAACTCGCCGTGGCGGCTAACCTCTGATTCCCCTTCCTCGACCATTTCCGAGAGCAGGTCAACGAAGTTGCCGATCCCCTTGAACAGGCCCCCCGGGCCGAAATCAACCCGAACCCTTTCTTCTCTTTCTGTCTTCCGTTTAGCCATGATATCTCCTCTCACACTAACAACTGCTGGCCGATGGCTGATGTCCTGCCATACGCTATCAGCCATCCGCTATCTGCCATATACCAACAAAGGGTGGGTCTTGCTGGCCGACGTCGAGCCGCCGGCCAGCAAGACTGGAGTGGTGGCCGCCAGGGTGGACGCCTTCCTCATCTTTCGTCCCTTCCTTTCGCCTTCCCTGTACACGGCGGCCATCGGCTTGACCCCACTATCCGCACTTCTTTCGCTATCTCAAGGCCTCCACGTGCCGCAGGTAGGCCTCTACGGTAGAGAGCGTTGTGCCCCCCTCCACCGTGGCTACTGATCGCCACCAGCGCTCCCGCGCCGCCTCGTACTCATCGGGGTCCGCTTGCCAGGCGGCGAACAATCCGTAGGCCCGCTGCAGTCCCTCCTGAGCCGCGGTCCAGTCGCCGTCAATGGAGAGGGCGGCGACCTGCCCGGCAACCGGCCGCTGGCCGGCACCGTAAGCAGCCAGGGCCGCGTCCCGCTCGAACTCGCTGCCGTGACCACCGCTGGCCCCGGTCACCAGGTAGCCCAGCGCGTCGCCGAAGGCGATGGCTAGCTGACCCTTCAGCCCCAGCCGGTAGCCAGCGTTGATGGCTAAAAAGGTGATCAGATGCAGCAGGGCGGCGCTGTTCTGGATGCGGGACGAGGGAGCCTTCTGCTCAATGTAGCCCTGAAGGATCAGGGCATCGTTGTAGGAGAGAGGGGGGCGCCCGTGCCAGTGGCGGGGAGGCAGGAGGGCCACATTGAAGTCGCCCAGAGCGAACTCGCCGATATCGCCCTCGGGCCCCAGGCCCCGCCGCAGCATCCCCCACAGCTCGATGAAGAGAGCCTGAGCCACGGAGAGGTCAGGCTGCAGGACGATCTGCGGTCGCCCCCCGTCCTGTAGGATGATCTCGCACTCGATGCCCGTCAGGGCTTGCACATCCACCGGCAGAGTGATCTCGATGCTACCGCTGGTACGCCCCGCCGAGCGCACCTTCCGCGTTCCCAGACGCATTTCAATTGCCCCCTAGATATTCTAGCACTTCATCTAGCAGAGATTATAGCATATCTCGGCGACTTTGTCAAATGGGCATAGGCACTTCATTTGCACCTCCAGGGCCTGGGAGCAGGCCAAAGAACTCTTATGACGCGCAGGCGCGCATCAACTTGCAGGCAACGTCCGCCAGCTTTGACGTGGAGAGCGACACGGTGGCCGTCGCTGCCCCCGACCTGACGGTGACCAAGGCCAACGACGTTGGCGGTGCCACCAACCTTGGCAAAGGCTGGGACTGGACCCTCACTGTGGCCAAAAGCGGCCAAGCGGACGCCACCTTCAGCGACGGGCAGACCATCCAGGTGGACCACCTGCCCAACACCGCCATCAGTTACGGGGCACCTTTCGTCGGCAGCACCAGCGATGTCACCAATTGGGCCAACATCAGTTGCGGCATCGTTGCCCAAACCCTGACCTGTTCCGCCAGCGGTGCTGACGTCACCATCGGGGCCAGCACGGGCACCTTCACTCACCAGGTGAGCGAAAACGAAGAGCAGGCCGTTGCGCGGATCCAGAGGATCGCCCCTGCCAGCGTTGGAAAGCCCCTGGCAGGGCGCCCCCCCGACGAGACGGTAATCGAGCGTGTCGCTATCGGCCAGATGGTCCAAGCCGCTCTGGAGCAGCGCCGTGACGGATTGCGGGGCTGCCTGATCCCGTCGCTGCGGGAGGTGGCCCTGGACCTGGTGGTCAACCCACTGATGGGCGACAGCATGGTAGCCAACGTGGCGTTGCTTCTGGACAGGGCAGGCCGGGAGGCGCTAGACTGGCGGTTGGAGGCACTGGACGAAGAGTTCGAGGGCCGGCTTACCTTCCGCCGCGTGGGGCCCCTGCCGCCCTATAGCTTCGCCACCGTGGAGGTGGAGGTGCCCTCCTTCGAGGCGATTGACGAGGCCCGGCGCCGGTTGGGGCTAGGGCAGGCGGCCACCCCCGGCGAGATCAAGCGGGCCTACCACCGGCTGGCTGGCCAACTGCATCCCGACCACAACCCCGACGACCCGGAGGCCGAGGCCCGCATGACCGAGCTGACCCAGGCCTACGAGCTCCTCACCGCCTACGCCGAGAATCTACAGAGGATCAGAGGAGCAGAGGATCGCCAATCCGAAACCTGTACTGAGCCCAGCCGAAGTATCCGATTCAGCCAAGAGGCGGTGGAACGGACGCTGCTGACTGCAATCCGACGGCAGGAGGTGGTAGCATAGATGGCCGGGCAAGTACCGTCCTTTCTGGGCGATGAAAGCCTGAAGCTCCTGCTCTTCAGCGGCAAGGGGGGCGTGGGCAAAACCACCGTGGCCGCCGCCACCGGCCTTTACCGAGCCGACCAAGAACCGGAGCGAAAGGTCCTCGTCGTCTCCACTGATCCGGCCCACTCCTTATCCGACAGTTTCGACCAGCCCATCGGAGACGAGATTAGGCCCATCGCGGGGATGCCCAACCTCCTTGCCCTGGAGATGGACGCAGGCCGGCGGCTGGAGGATTTCAAGCGACAGCACGGAGATGTGCTCAAGATCATCGCCGACCGCGGCACCTACTTCGACCAGGAGGACATCGCCAATTTCTTCGACCTCTCCCTGCCGGGCCTGGACGAATTGATGGCCGTCATCGAGGTGGCCGACATCGTCAGAGAGGGGCAGTACGACTTGGTCATCCTGGACACGGCTCCCACGGGGCATACCCTGCGGCTCCTGGCTCTGCCGCAACTGATGGAGGACTGGATCCGCGTCCTGGACCTGATGTTGGGGAAGCACCGCTACATGGCCACGGTCATCGGCCGCCGCCGCTACCGCCCCGACGAAACGGACGCCTTTCTGGAGCACATGTCGGCCGACCTGGGTCGCCTGCGCGCCCTCTTGAGCGACGCCAACGCCACCGAGTTCGTGCCTGTCACTATTCCTGAGGCCATGAGCATCGAGGAGACGGCCAGGCTGTTGGATGCTCTGGAGGGGTTTGGTCTCTGCGTGCGAACTGTGGTCGTCAATCGGGTGGTCACGCGGCGGGAATGTCCGTTCTGTGAAGCGCGACGCAGAGGACAGGAACGACACCTGGAGGAGATCGAGCACCGCTTCTCGGCCTGGGACCTGGTGCTGGTGCCCCTCCTACCCCAGGAGGTGCGGGGGCAGGAGACCTTGGGGAGATACGCCCAGGCCATGTTGGATCATGAACAGCCGCCCTCACCCCTACCCCCCGGCCTCACGGCCACCCCCCTTCCCCTCTCCCGTCTGACGAGAGAGGGGAAGGGGGGAAGGGGGGATGGGGTGAGGGTCCTGGCGCAGCAGCAACTCATCCTCTTCGGTGGCAAAGGCGGGGTGGGCAAGACCACCGTCGCTGCGGCCACAGCCCTTCATCTGACACGAATGAATGAAGGGAAGAAGACCCTGCTCTTCTCCACCGACCCGGCGCACTCCCTATCGGATAGTTTAGGCCAGGAGATCGGCAACCGGCTCACACCTGTCGCCGGCGCGGAGGGGCTCTTCGCCTTGGAGATGGAAGCCACGGAGCTATTGGAGGAGCTGAAGCAAGAGTACGTGGCCGAGATAGATGAGGTCTTTGACGCTTTACTCGGTGGCTCCTTCGATGCCCCGTTCGACCGGCCAGTCATGGAAGGAACTCATCTCCCTGACTCCGCCGGGCCTGGATGAGTTGATGGCCCTGATGAAGATCATGGA
>CAZPMV010000194.1:0-6114 GCA_964587335.1 uncultured Anaerolineales bacterium | reverse complement strand
GAGCCGAACAGCATGGTTCGCTGCACAACCTGGCCATGAGCATGATGTAATCGTCGGAGAAAGGCTCGAACGGCAACTCGCTCTCGCATGGACAGACTGTCGGATGGATCAGGTGCATTCATAGCCAGCCTTCCTGTTTCAGCCATTGCTCGGCCCGTTGGATGAATCGTCTAGCGTCATGCAAGTCGGCATAGGCCTGCCGATTCTCAATGAGCAATTCCACTTCATAGTCACTCACGTTCCGGTGATCCATCAATCGACCGTAGACTTCACTGTAGTCCGTCTCAATGAGACCGGGCTTTACGAAGTGCTGACGAAAAGTGCTGATCACCCCGCTGTGTTTGCTACGAGCCAGCCCCCGAGTAGCCAGCATGGCGTTGGCCGCATGGAAGATGGCGTAGTAAGCCCTGTTGACAGCCGAGGCGTAGAAGCCATCGTTCAGATTGCACTCTGCCACCACGAGCATCTGGCGAGCGCGATCCATATAAAGCGCTACTTCACGACGGCGGATATGGGGCTCTTCAGCCATTGATCATCGCCTCCCATCGCCTTCCATGAGAGTATACGGCAACTTGAGGAGAAAGACAAGTTGAAATCTGGTACAGGTGGGGTTAGCCTCTCGCTGCCTCCAGCAGCTTCGCCACCTGATAGCCGGAGTCCTCTTCGGCCCGCTGCAATCGCTTCACCACGTCGTAGCAGGCGACGATCTCTTGGGCTACCTCCTCAGCAGCACGAAGGGGATCGGCGCTGATGGTCAGCGCTGCCAGAAGGAGCATCCAGCGCAGCAGTTGGTCAAACGCTTCCTTGTTGAACCACAGGAGTTCCCGGTAGCGGTTCACCTGCAGGAACCGCTGCACGTCCTCGTCTTGCAGCCAGGATTCCAGCACCTGATAGGCACGTTTCTTCTTATTAGGGGCCGGCACCTCGAACCAACGCTGATGTGTGATGAGCAGCTTGATCAGTGTGGCGGCCCACCAGGCCGCTCCCTCGTCCAGTCCGGTGTCCTGCAGCGCTCCGGCGACGATCCGGCCCAGCAGCCACTCGTCCATCCAACTGCGGCTGCGCTGCTCAAAGTCTCCCTCACTGACCGCCTTGCCCAGCGCGTGGGTGAACAGCCAGCCAAACAGGGCGCCCCAGGCCGCTGGATCGTCGTTCAGGTGTGTCTGCAGCATCTCCGCGGCGGCCTTGTACTTCCGCGAGCGGGGTAGGGGGAAGCGGTGTTGCAGGATGGGTAATTGCAGGATGGCCTCCAACTTGCGCCGCAACTCCTGGGCAATCGCTGTCTCGTCGCCTGCGCCGCTGGCCCTGTGCACAGAAGGTGCTACAGGGCTGGTCAGTTGCTTGATCTCCCACAGCAGACGAACGGTCTTCTGCTCCACCTCATCCATGAGTTCTTCGTGCCTTGTCGCTGATTCGCTGACTCGCTGACTTGCTTCCATCAACCGGCGGAACATACCAGCGCTGACCAGTTCCTTGAAGGGATGGTGCACAGGTTGCAGAAAGACCTCCCGCAGCGCCTCTTCGATGCTGGGCACCCCGCGTCCGTTCAGGTAGTCCGTCAGATGTGCGTATTGGTGCCACTCGTTGTCCTGCACCTCGCGGAAGTTGAGAAAGACATGATACCTGTAGGCATCCAGCTCCACATACAGCCCCTGTTCGCACAGTTCCTTGCTGTTCCGGATGTACTCCAGGCCGGTGACGTGGTCGCGGAAGATGCAGAAGAAGTTGTCATCGCTGTGAAGCCCCAGACTTTTGCCCAGGCTTTTCTGCACCTGCACCCGGCCGCTGGTGAGCGAAGCCGAACCATCGCCGCTCGGCCCGGTTTTGACCGAATAGGCAACTGAGCTTCGGATCCAGCCCTGCGCGGTGGCGAACTTGTTGTGGTAGACCACCAGCGCTCGCTCGTCGCCACAACGATTCGAATAGGCGTACACATCTTCATTGACATAACCTTCGGGGGTGAAGACATCGTACAGGCGGAAATGCTCCACCTCGGCAAACAGGTGGCGGCGGTGCAGCAGGGGGAAGATCTCCCGCTCGTGCCGTTCGACCAGGTAGCCATCGGGCGACTCGTCCCAGTACGCCCGCCGATACTCCATGCCGTACTTCTCGGCGAACCCTTCGATCTGGCCGTGGCCGAACATGGGCAGGCCTGGCAGCGTCGCCATCATGGTGGCGATGCCAAAGTACTTGTCGCCTTTGCCGAACTGGGCCACGGTGGTTTCCTCGTCGGGGTTGTTCATGAAGTTGACGTACCGCTTGAGAACCTCCGGATCGAACTCCAGCGTGTTCTTCATGACGGAGCGGTACTTGGCGTTGTCCTCGTCACGCAGCATGTTCATGAAGGCGCTGTTGTACACGCGGTGCATGCCCAGCGTGCGCACGAAGTAGCCCTCCAGCATCCAGAAGGCTTCGGCCAGCAGCAACGTGTCGGGCGCTTCCGCAGCCACGCGATCCACGACTTCCCGCCAGAACTCGGCGGGCATGGCGGCGTTGAACTCGGCTTTGGTCAGGCCGTGCTCTGCTCGCGTGGGGATGGCCCCGCCGCTGCCCGGTTCCGGGAACCACAGCCGCTGGAAGTGCTTTTTGGTCAGGGTCATGGCGGCGTCGAAGCGGATGATGGGAAACTGGCGGGCGACGTGCAGAATCGTCTGGATCACCGCCTCCCGCACTTCGGGGTTGAGGTAGTTCAACTGCGCAGTGTCGTTCCAGGGCATGCTGGTGCCGTCGTTGCCGTGATAGATGAACTTCTCGCTGCCTGTCCAGCGATCCCGCCGCTTGAACACCACCGCGGCGTCGCTGCGGTCGTAGTAGTGATCCTCCACGAAGATGCCCACGCGCTCGTCATCGGAGAGGTCAGGTCCGTTGAAGACATAAGACGGGAAGGGGCTGTAGTCCAGTGCGACGAACCAGTCGGGGTGTTCGACCACCCATCTGGAGTAGATTCCCACGTGGTTGGGCACCATGTCGCTGGCCAGCCGGATGGACCGCTGCCAGGCCCGATCCTTGAGGTTCTGGTAGGCCGCTTCGCCGCCCAGGTCGGCGGCGATCTGGTAGTCGTACAGGGAATAGGCCGACGCCACCGCTTCTGGATTGCCGCAGAGCTGTTTGATCCGCTTCGACGCCGGGCTGCGCTCCCAGAGGCCGATCAGCCACAAGCCGCTGAATCCCCAACGAGCCAGCGTGTCCAGTTCCTCATCGGGGATCTGATCCAGACGTGTGATAGGCCGCTGATACCGCCTGGAGAGTTGGTCGAGCCACACGTAACCGTTCTTGGCCAGCAGCACCACACGGGGCATCCAGTCGCTGTCAGGGCTGAACCGTTCCGGCTCCGCTTCCATGCCGGTGAACTCGACCACCTGGGCCGGACCAGGCCCCAGGAAGATGGCCTTTTCCTCTTCTCTGATGAGATCGAGGCTGCTGAGCAGGCGGTACAGGTATCTGCCCAGCAGCGAGCCCCAGTGTTCTCGCATGTATTCCAGTTGCCCCGACAGGGAATGGGGAACGGCTATGGCCGGACTGCGTAGCATGTCCACGAGATCCTGGTTGTCGGGGCCGAACAGGGGTTGGGTCTCGAAGAACTCGTTGAGGCTGGAGGCGATCTGCGTATAGGCGGTTTCCCTCTCTAGCGCGGTGTCGTCGAACAGTTCCCGAAACGGCGAGAAGGCAGGGTTGACGTTGGTCAGCCAGAGCATGATCAGCTCTTCCAGCACGATGTGGCGATGAGGAACGCCCGCCGTTTCGCCCCCCAGGTAGGCTTCGGGTCTGGTTTCCCGCCGGTAGACGGCGACTGGGGGGAAGTCGGCCACGAATCTGCGCAGGGCGGCGTCAACAGCTTCTGCGCCGAGTTCCTCCTGGAGCCACTCCAACGCTTGCCGTATGGCCTCAGGGTTCATCTGCTCACGATACAGGCCCACCACGACGTGCAGGATCTCGTCAATCAGCCCCATGGCGTTGATCTGCCCGGCCTTCACGGCCCGCTCTGGAAAACCGACCACATCTCGTTTCTGGTTCATACGCTGGGCGAACACCCGTGTGGCGTGGAAGTTGGCGAGGATGACGTTGCCGCGCAACGAAAACAGCGATTCGTCGAATCGGTAGCGATCTCGCGCTTCACGAGAGATATGGAATTCCATCTGCACGGTGTCGTTCTTCCGTATGTTTGGCATGTGTCCTCTCATGTCAGGTGGGCGTCTGACGATAGCGATCAGCAGTTTCTCAGCTTTGACTGGAGACACTGGACTTCTTTCCTGATTGTCCGTGGTCATCCGCGTACCTTTTGGCTTCTTTTCCAGGAAGCGTCGGCTACAGAACCCGGCCGTACAGCTCGGTCATCTCCGACAACCACTCGGCGATGTTCTCGCTGAGCATGTCCGGCGTGTAGCGCCACTGCCAGTTGCCGCTGGGCCGGCTGGGGTAGTTCATCCGCGCCTCGTTGCCCAGTCTCATCAGGTCTTGCATGGTGGCGATGGCCATATCGGCCACGGAACCGTAGGCCAGCCGGATCAGGTCCCAGGCCACGTCGCTGGCGTCCCGCGCCAGATAGCGGCGCAGGTGATCCCGCTCCTGCTCACTGGTCGAGCTGTACCAGCCGATGGTGGTGTCGTTGTCGTGCGTGCCGGTGTACACGACGCTGTTGGGCGAGAAGTTGTGCGGCAGGAAGCTGCTGTTCCTCTCGCCGCCGAAGGCAAACTGGAGGATCTTCATGCCGGGGAAGCCGAAGCGGTCGCGCATCGCTTCTACTTCTGGCGTGATCACCCCCAGGTCTTCGGCGATGATCGGCAGTTGCCCCAATGCCTCCTCCATCGCTCGGAAGAAAGGGACGCCAGGCCCCTTGACCCAGCGGCCCACGATTGCTGTGGGCTCTTCGGCCGGGATCTCCCAGTAGCCCTCGAAGCCTCGGAAGTGATCGAGCCGCACGATGTCCACGCGGGTCAGGACCATCTGCAGGCGGGCCGCCCACCAGCCATAGCCGTCCTGGACCATGCGCTCCCAGCGGTACAGCGGGTTGCCCCAGCGCTGGCCGGTCTCGCTGAAGTAGTCAGGCGGCACGCCAGCCACCACAGAGGGCTCTCCGTCTTCTTTCAGGTAGAAGAACTCCTGATTGGCCCACACGTCGGTGCTGTCAAAGGCGACGAAGATGGGCACGTCGCCGACGATGCGGATGCCCCGCTCGTTGGCATAGGTCTTGAGCTCCAGCCACTGTTGGAAGAAGAGAAACTGCTGGAACTTGTGGAGGCTGACCACATCCGCTAGCTCCCGCGCCCAGCGTGCCATGGCGGTAGCTTCTCGCAGAGCGATGTCTCGCGGCCAGGTGTTCCAGACGCCGCCTTGCTGGTGCATGTGATGGGTCTTGAGGCCCATGAAGAGGGCGAAGTCCTCCAGCCATGCGGCCTGGGCTGCGCAGAACTGACCAAGGGCCTCTTGCTGCTGGGCCGAACCGTGGGCCTGGAAGTGGGCATGGGCTTGCTGGAGCAGGACGTTCTTGTAGCTGATCACCGGGCCGTAATCCACTCTGTGCACTGGGAAGTCGGGGACGTCCCGCAGCGCTTCGGCGGGCAGGAAGCCCTCCCGCACCAGCCTGTCGGGGCTGATGAGCAGCGGATTGCCGGCGAATGCGGAGAAGCACTGGTAGGGCGAATCGCCGTAGCCGGTGGGGCACAGAGGCAGCACCTGCCAGAGGCTCTGTTTGCTCTTGACCAGGAAATCAACGAGATGATAGGCTGCGTCGCCCAGATCGCCGATGCCGTAGCGGCTGGGGAGAGATGTGGGGTGCAGCAACACACCGCCAGAGCGGGGGAAAGACATGGTTCAATCGCCTTTAGGGAGGTATTGGATACTGGGTATTGGGTATTCAGAGCATTCGATCGCGAACAGCGCGAATCTACGAATTGCGTGACTCTAGTCAGGATTATACACCATATCCCCAGCCGCTGCAAGGCGATGCACCGGGCGCGATGTGCGAAGGTGGTGCCTGAACGTAGAGGGGACAGAGAACCGAGCGCAATTGCACTTTTGTGCAGAGTTTGATACAATGTGAAACGCGGCAGTCTCCCTGTTTTGTGTTGTTTGAGAACTACTCAGCCCTGCTCGTAGAGGGTCTGTGACCATCGA
>CAZPMV010000193.1:0-6118 GCA_964587335.1 uncultured Anaerolineales bacterium | reverse complement strand
ATGATCTGGAAGCCATCACCAGGTCCCTCGTGGAGCAAGGGCCTGCACTGTGCGTGGTGACGCTGGGCCCCGATGGCAGCTTCTTCCAGGTCGCCGAGGGCGGTGAGCACGTTTCTCCCTACAAGGTGGAGACCGTAGATGCCACAGGCTGCGGCGATGCCTTCGTCGCTGCTCTGCTCTGTCAACTCGTTGTCGGTGCCGACTGGCGCGAACAACTCACACCCGCGAGGATGCGGGAGATCTTGCGCTATGCCAACGCGGTTGGTGCGCTCACCTCACTGACCCAAGGCGTCATTCCTGCTCTGCCTACTGCGGCCAGGGTGGAGGAGTTCCTGTCAGCCGATTGAGCCGATCTGCTATCACGAATAGCACGAATATGTGAATGACACAGATGGCTCTGACGGCTGCGTCCACAGGAGTCCCTGTCAGCCGATTGAGCCGATCTGCTATCACGAATAGCACGAATATGTGAATGACACAGATGGCTCTGACGGCTGCGTCCACAGGAGTCCCTGTCAGCCGATTGAGCCGATCTGCTATCACGAATAGCACGAATACGTGAATGATACAGATGACTCTCACGGCTGCATTCACAGGAGTCCCTGTCAGCCGATTGAGCCGATCTGCTATCGCGAATAGCACGAATATGTGAATGACACAGATGGCTCGCACGGCTGCGTCCAGAGGAGTCCCTGTCAGCCGATTGAGCCGATCTGCTATCACGAATAGCAGGAATACACGAATAGCACAGATGGCTCTCACGGCTGCACCCACATTCGTACGTACTATTCGTCTATTCGCGCCATTGGCGATAGATCATCGGCTGGCCATTCTTCGGGCCTCGTCATCTCCGGTTCCTGGAGGCGTCGCACTCTGTCGCCTGTGCTTATCTCTACCGCCAGACGACGCCCGTACCGTTGGAGCGGCCAGTGGCTGAGGTGATAACCGTCGCCAAGCGAGCGCTGGAGCCGGGCGATCGCTTGGACGACTTTGGCGGTTTCACTTTCTATGGTATCATGGACCGCGCCGAGGCGGCGCGCGCTGAAGGCGCTTCCCGTCGGCCTGGCGCCTGGTGCAGAGGTGATTCGTGCCGTCGCCCCCGGCGAGATCGTCATCTGGGACGTTGTCAAGCTGGACGAAGACAGCGTCGTGCTGAAGCATCTATAGCGGTGCGCCAGGCAGGCGGGACCAGCCGATTGAGCCCATCTACCTGATGGGGCCTTTGCTGAACCCTTTTGGTCCATCGGCTTCATCGGCTTTATTGGCTTCGTCGGCTGACGAGAGATCTACCTCGGTTGGGAAGTCTGCTACCATCGTTCCGGTGCGAACGATCAATTCCAGGATTTAGAGGAGTATGGTTTCACATGCTGGTAACAACATCTGATCTTTTCAGGCTCGCCTATGGCCGCTACGCCATCGGCGCTTACAACATCAATAACATGGAGCAAGCGCGCGGGCTGTTCAGGGGGGGCGTCGAGGCCCAGGCTCCACTCATCATCCAGGTCTCCAAGGGTGCTCGCTCCTATGCTGGCGTCAAGATGATCGAGGCCATAATCCGCGCCGCTGAGGAGATGCATCCCGAGGTCATCTTCGCGGTGCACATAGACCATGGAGACGAAGAGACCTGCTACGATGCCATTGACTCTGGCTTCTACAGCTCGGTGATGATCGACGCCTCACACGAGCCCTTCGAGGCGAACGTTGCCATCACCAAGGGCGTAGTGGAACGCGCCCACGCCAAGGGAGTCAACGTCGAGGCGGAGTTGGGCATGCTGGGCGGCGTCGAGGAGGATATTCGGGTAGACGAGAAACACGCTTTGCTGACCGATCCTGATGAGGCCGCCGAGTTTGTGCGTCTCACTGGCTGCGACAGCCTGGCAGTGGCCATCGGCACCAGCCATGGGGCGTACAAGTTCACGGGACGGCAATCGCTGCACCTAGAGCGGTTGGCTGAGATCCAGCAGCGGCTGCCTGGCTTCCCCCTGGTGATGCACGGCTCCTCCTCGGTGCCGCGTGAGGAAGTGGAGCGCATCAACGCTGCTGGTGGCGCCATCGACCCTTCAGCGCGTGGCGTGGACGTAGACGAGTTCGCCAAGACCGTTCCCTTGGGGGTGGTCAAGGTCAACATAGACACCGATGGCCGCCTGGTGTGGACGCGGGTGCACCGCGAGTTCTTCCGCGATCACCCCGAGAACTTCGACTTCCGCAAGCCGGGTAAGATCATGATGGCGGAGTATGCTCACTTCATCGTTCACAAGTGCGAGAAACTGGGCTGCGCTGGTCGTCTCGAGGAAGTGCGCGCGGCGCTGACCACTGATCTCTGATACCCAATATCTGGTATCCAATGCCTGGCATGACATTCAGCTTCCCCAAGCGTGCTGCAAAGTAAGCCAGTTGAAGAAGAAGGAGAAACCCCATGCGCATCGGTGTCATCACCGTGCTTTTCCAGGATCAGCCCTTTGAGGAGGCCCTGGACCGCGTTGTCGCCGCCGGCGTGTCGGCTGTGGAGATCGGGTCGGGCGGCTATCCTGGCAGCAACCATTGCCCTGTGGACAAGCTGCTCAGCAGCAAGCAGGCTCGTCAGGCATACATGGAGGCCGTCACCTCGCGGGGCCTGATCATCAGCGGTTTCAGTTGCCACAACAACCCGGTACATCCCAACGAGGGGATTGCCAAGGAAGCTGATGAGGTGTTCCGCAAGTCCGTACGTCTGGCCAACCTGCTGGAGGTGCCGGTCGTCAACACTTTCTCTGGTCTGCCCGCCGGCGCGCCGGGCGACACCTGCCCCAACTGGGTCACCTGCCCCTGGCCGTCGCACTTCCTGGACATGCTGGACTACCAGTGGAACGAGAAGGCCATCCCCTACTGGAGGGAGGCGGGCAAGTTCGCCGAGGATCACGGCGTGAAGGTCGCCTTCGAGATGCACCCGGGCATGCTGGTCTACAACGTGGACACCATGCTGCGTATGCGTGAGGCGGTGGGGCCGGTCATCGGCTCCAACTTCGATCCCAGCCATCTCTTCTGGAACGGTGTCGACCCTGTGGCCGCCATCCGCAAGCTGGGCGACGCCATCTTCCACGTCCACGGCAAGGATGTTTACGTTGATCCCTTCAACGTGTCTGTCAACGGCTGCAACGACAACAAGCCCTACAGCCGCATCCCGGAGCGTTCCTGGACGTTCCGCACCATCGGCTACGGCCACAGCGCCAAGGTCTGGAAGGACATCATGAGCGCCTTCCGTTTGGTGGGCTACGACTACGTCATCTCCATTGAGCACGAGGATGCTCTGATGTCCCTTGACGAGGGCTTGGCCAAGGCCGTGGCCATCCTGAAGGAGGTTGGCATCTTCGAGCAGCCCGGTGAGGTGTTCTGGGCCTGAGCTCAGGAGGTCGGTGGAAGAGCGGAATGGGCGGAAACGGGGGCAACGGTTCCGCACCTTCCGCTTTCCCGCCGACAGGGAACATCAACCGCAAAGACACGAAGGACTCGTAAGGATCAAGGTGAGCAGTGAACTCCTCCCTACGCCCAGATCGTGGCTGACTCTCCCCTGCCCGTGGTAGCGGCTGGCGGCCCAAAGCAGGAGACGTTGGAAACGACACTGGGTATGAGTGTCCGTTGGGATGTTCTCGCTTTCGGCGCAGTGGCTGTGGATGATCTGATCTACGTTGATCACCATCCACTACCTGGCAGCAAAATGCCCGTCTGCAACAGGCAGCGCCAGGGCGGCGGCCTGGCGGGGACGGCGCTGGTCGCCGCCGCTCGCCTGGGCGCCAAGGCCGCTTACTGCGGCGTGCTGGGCGACGACGAACTGTCGCGGTTCACGCGTCGCGAATTCGAACGAGAGGGGGTGGACTGTACGCCGATTCTGTATGATCCACAGGCACGGCCCATCCATTCTCTGGTGATCGTTGACCTCTCCACGAGAGATCGTTGCATCCTCTTCTCGATGGCTGGTGTCAGGGAACCTGAGCCGGAGAACATCACGCCTGACCTGATAGCCAATTGCCGTGTGTTGTTCGTGGATCATACGGTCACTGAGACAGGACCTCGCGCCATCGAGTTGGCCCACGCTCAGGGTATCCCGGTGGTCGGTGACATCGAAGCAGTGCGCGATCCGCGTGTACTTGATCTGGTGCGCCAAATAGATCACCTGATCTTGGGCGTCCAATTGGCTGGCCGGATGACGGGAGAAAGCGAACCGGCAGCGATGGTGCGTGCCCTTTCTGGGCCTGACCGGGCCTGCTGTGTGGTGACCGCAGGCGAGCGTGGCTGCTGGTACTCCGAACACGGCGGCGGGGTGCGTCACTTTGCGGTCTTCCGCGTCCAGGTTGTGGATACCACAGGCTGTGGCGACGTCTTTCACGGCGCATACGCTGCCTGCATCGCCCGCGGAGAAAGCGTCAGCACGGCGATTCGGGTAGCAACGGCCGCGGCAGGCATTAAGGCGACCCAGCAAGGCGGCCGACGCGGTATCCCTGATCTGGCTGCGGTGGAACGCTTTCTGAGAGAACATGGTAATGACGACTTGTCGTGAGCCCTTCGACTTCGCTCAGGACAAGCCTGGTCGAACGGCATCTCGTGAGCGGGTTTGGGCCAGCATCCGGCGCCAACAGCCCGACCGGGTGCCCTGCTACTTCAGCTTCACTCAGGCAAAGGGGAGGAAAGCAGATTGCGCCCTGTCGTTTGGGAGCGTCTGACCCGTTCCAGTCTGTTTCTAGATCAGACAGACGCTCGACTGGAGGTTGACCGGACGCAGGTTGAGCAGTTCTACCATCCGCTGGCGACTGCCTTGCTCTCCAAAGCAGAAACCGTGCCTCGGCTTCTAGTGGCCGTTGCCGGCCCGCCCGGCAGTGGCAAGACGGCCTTTGCCACCATCCTGGTCGCCGTGGTCAACGCTGAGGTGGACGAGCATGTCGCTGTGCTTGTTGGGCTGGATGGTTGGCACTATTCCAATGCCTATCTGGCGAAGCATCTCATCGAAAGAGATGGGCAGCGTATCGCCTTGCGGAGTATCAAAGGTTCGCCTGAGACCTTCGATGCGGCTGCGGCCTATGATTGTCTATCGCAGATTCGCTGTGGAGGTCAGGCGACCTTCCCGGTCTACAGCCGCAGGCTGCACGAACCCATACCAGCCGGGGGAACGATCGACGCTTCTCACCGGATCGTGATCGTAGAAGGCAACTACTTGCTGCTGGACGAGGAACCTTGGAAGCAACTGCGTCAGCTATTCGACGTTCGCCTGTTCATTTCCGCCAGCGTCGAGATCTTGCAGGAGGGCTTGCGAGAACGGCATCTGCGTGGCGGGAAATCGCCTGAGGCAACGGAGCACCAGATGCATATGGTAGATCTGCCGAATGCTAAACGGGTGGCTCCCAGCGCGGCGCACGCGCAGGTGCTTGTTCACAAAGCCGATGTCCAGCGCATCGAGAGCGTGGAATGGGTGGCATCTCAGCAGTCCTGAGGCGGGGTGTTTTGGGCTTCAGCGCATCTGGAGGGCATCGTCTCCGACAATGCCCTTCGCCAACGGGAGATCCTGACATGAACTTCAAGAACATCCTACGCGGGTTCATCATCTATTTCGTACTGGTTTTTTTCGTCACTGGAGTCGTCAGCTATTTGTATAGCTTCATCGCCCATGGTCAAGGCATCATCGATTGGGAGGCGGCGATACGGTTTGCGCTGATCTTCGGTATCACACTGCCGATCGTACGCGAGCTTGAGAACAAGGACCAATAATAGCACACCGCTCGACTTCCGGGCGGAGGAGGCTCAACGGAGAGGGCGCCAGATTGGGTATGAACGTCGTGGATTCCTCCTTTTGTCTTGACTACTTCGCTGATGGTCCCAGCCGGCAAGGCTGCCGGAACACAAGATCGCCGACAATCATCTCAGGGTCGTTCAGTTTTCCATAGGATGACTGGATCTCACTGCAGGGCACGCGGAGAGCGCTGAGGTTTGCTTGGTTTCATCTGCGATCTCCGCGCTCTTGGCAGTAAATCGCCAGCGGCAGCCGAGAACTGAATGGCCCTGACAATCATCTGGCGCGTCTTGACAGACGATGCCGATAATGGTACGATATCAATGTGACAGAGCCAGACTCAGCCGCTGCCTGACTCTC
>CAZPMV010000192.1:0-6188 GCA_964587335.1 uncultured Anaerolineales bacterium | reverse complement strand
CCATGAGCTGGGGCTGTAGGCCGGCGCCCTCGGAGTAGAAGTGGAAGACGTCCACTTCGATTATCTCAGCCGGTTTCTCTTCCGTCGCCTTCGCTTCAGCCGGTTGGGTCGGTGCGGGCGTCTCCTTGGAGGGGCAACCCACGGCCATGCCCAGCACGAGAGCCAGTGCGGTCAACATCATTAGTACCTTCAGAGTCCGATTCATGCGATTTCCTCCTTAGTAGTCGATATGGGGCGTTGCTAGGTAACTGAACAGACAACAAAGTGGAGGGTTATGCGTATATCACCTCCTTTCTGTGCACCTACATTGAATCACGGGATCACGGGAACGGAAGTCCATACTGATGTGCGCCTGGGAGTGCATTGCTCTATCTGTTCCCAAAGGTCGCTCTGGCACAGAAGGCCGAATACGCATTGTCCAAAGCGCAACGAGGATGTCACAACGGGAACGCGGATGGATTGGAGATGAAGCACACTGACGGCGAGACTCTCACTTCTCCACCACCATTGTACCACATGAACAGCGGATTTGCTAGAACCCATCAGAAGGTCCAGAAGAAGCATGCTCCCACTCCTCCATGAACATCATACCACATGAACGACGGAGGTGCAAATCCCAATCATAGGGGCTGGAAGAAGTTAGCTCTCCCTCTCGACATCCTCCTTCTCCTTGCCTGCGGACGGCAGACTTCCTACCTGCTGATCCATCTCATCTGCGTTTCTTCTGGAGTTCACAAGAACTCACTCGGCGCCGCCTGCGGCGGATTGGCGGGGCAACTGGCGAGAGACGCTATCGGCCCCAGAGGCTTCCCGACCTGCACGAGTCACGAATGCTCCCACGAAGCGTGAGCGATCATGCATGCAAACGCGGCGGCGAGTCGAAGTAGGCCGAGTCCCCGAAATGGGGGAACATGCCCAAACCGCGCTGCAGGTCGCGTGTCTCCCACACCAGGCTGGTCTCGCAGTAGGCTGTCGAGCCGTGTCCCGGTGGCGAGAGCTCAGGATGGGACAGGAAATCGGCTCGCGGCCAGATACTGCGCTGTCTGATGAAGAGACCGAGCGGGAAGTGCTCTTCGATGAACTCCACCATGTGCGGATACCGGCGCTGGTACTCGTTCCCTGGCCCCCACTCTACCAGATCTCTCAGATCCGAATCGGCCTGCTGAACCTCAGTGACCGAAAGGGGAACTCCATTTTTCCACAAGATAGCATCCAGGTTCGGATCCACCATCACCCATTTTCCGTACTCTTCGAACCACACTTCAGCCACAAAGTGCCCTTCATTGCTGTTGACGGTTCCCCACACGACCGCGCACCGCGCCGGGATGCCAGCAGCCTGGCAACAGGTGACAAAGGCCACAGCGTAGTGCACGCACATCACGATGGGCCGCCGGCCGTTGTGTCCCAATCTCGCCGCTCCCCAGGCGAGAATGGTCTCCGCATCCCACGGCGCATATTGCGCGGCACGAACTGAGTTCGTGTGCTCCCAGCTTGAACTGATCCAGGAGGTCAGCGCCCGCACACGTCCCAACAACGGTCCGGGCTTCAGGGCCTGCGCAGGCATGATGCGTCGCAAGCTTTCGATGCGCGGATTGGCCGGGTCTTCCCACACCATGATCGGTGGAGCAGGGTCCTCACCCTCTGCCAGGCGCATGCGCACCACATACTCGCCGCGCAGCACGTTGAGATAGGCCATCTTCTCGTTGCGCCAGGTGGCGCCACTATCGTCAGTGACGAAGCTCTGCGGTTCAGCGTGCCCAGCCTCGATGGCCAGCGACCAACCGTTCATCGCCGTGGTATCGGTCCAGAAGTCGAAGGTATTGGCGCCTGGCTTGAGGAGAGACTCATTAATCGTGACATCGTACCAGTGGGTTCTTCCCGAAGAGTTAGGTTTGATCGCTGCAACCTCGGCGCCATTCACAGCCAACCGGATTGGCAGTGTGCTGTCCGGATAGGGACGGGCCAGGACGTACAGGACCCCCGGCTCAGCAGTTCGTGGCAAGCGCAGCACTTTGCGCGCTCTCCGGTAGGTTGTCAGCTCCTCGCACAGCGTCGGGACGACGTGTCCATTTTCGCTGAAGTATAGCTTGCTCATGTCCAGATCTCCTCTCGCAGGCTCAAAAACGCAAGGCCCCCGTTTCAGTGAGGCTCTTGCAGTCCAGCAGCTTCGAGCAGGTCCACTGCCTGGTCAACCAGCATTTCGCCTGCCCCAGCGGCAAGGGGGGTATGTGTGAGTTCATAACCGCCCCGGCCGTGAGCCGCTCGATCACCAACGTAGCCGAAGGCCCCAAACTCATTGGCCAGGGCAGCGATCAGCAGACGACGGAACGGTGAGCGCTCCCGTATGGCCCTGCCCAGCGAGGTGAACGGCTCCCCGGGCAGCCCCAGGAGTGCCGCATTGCCCACTCGCAGCACCTGCACCTCGGTCAAGTGATGAGATTCCGGTGCTGCTTCCTGCCAATCGGCTAGCAGCACCTCGGACGGCCGCTCATAGCCTACCTTCAGAGGCAGGGACACCTCCTGCCGGTGGCCACTCAACTCCGGCGTGGCATCCCAATCATCCGCGCCAGCGATGGCCGTCATCACCCCCTGGGTCAGTCGCTTGCTGAGGCGATCCAGATCCCTCTCGAAACCCAGCTCCCGCCTTCTCAGACTCTCCTCGGAGCTTTCTCCTGGCCGAGTCTTCCACACTTGCTCCAGGTCAATGTTCCAGATCAGGGTGACGTCGCCTTGGGGGCCAGTGGTGTACAGGACGATGGGCAGTTCGGTCTCGGGCGAGCCCCAGGCTGCCGCCACTGCATCGGCTGTTGCTCCGGCTAGCTCCGCTGAGAAGCCTGAGATGCTGAAAACCCAGGGGTGGGAGCCGTAGTTGACGATCGCTGCCAGGGGTGTCTTCGTCTCCTGTTGGCGCAAGAGCATCACCCGCACCAGCGGATCTATCTCCGTGCGTGAGACCACGTGGCTTTCGGGCGTCGGGTCGCGCCGTGGGTCAGCCCAGGTGCCATCGGAAAGCAGCACTCGCCTGGAGCTGGCAACTCCCTGTACCTCGGCCTGGCCAAAGGCCACCTCTGCTGGTTTCAGCGAACGTGCGGCTTCCACGGTGGCCTCAATGGCCTGGTTCACGAACCACTCCTTCCAGGCTGGGTCCATCAGCCCGACGTAGTAGGCGGTGGGTGAGACGGCCGACTTCTTGCCATAGGATGGCGGCACGCTCCCGTCCGCGCGCACGGTGGTGCTGCCACGTTCGTCCGGGCTGGTGGCGGAAGCGACCGGACAGACAGCGGGACCCGAATGGCAGTGGGTGGCGCTAACCAGGATTGATTCGGGAGCCAGGTTCGTCTGTTGCGCTATGCCCTGCCGGATGCTGGCCGTGGACACGGCATCGACTCCCACGAGATCGGTGGCGAGCAATGCCCAGGCGCTATCGCCCCGTTGGAGCACGAGGGCCTTGACGTACAGATCGTCATGCACGTAGCGCGCCATAGGGTCACCGGCGGCGCGATAGTGCCATCCGACCATTGCTATGCCTGTTGGCGGCGTGATGATGCGGCGCGCCGCGCCGGCGCGCAGAGTTCCTTGAGCCATTGCTGATGTTCCTCCCTGTTGATATAGCTGCCCGTCCATGGGGTTCATTCGGCTGCTTCTACCCAGATGGGGCTGGTCCAGGCCATCTGACTGTTGGCCTGGGTGACGCGCAGATAGTAGTAGTCTGCCTCAGTGTGACTGGGCTGGCGATCCACCACTTCTGCCTGCACGGTGTACTCATGCGGCAACACCAGCCGGTGCAACACCACTGACTCCCCCGGCAGATGGCCCGTCGGCTCGATCTGCGCTTTCTCCGCGAGCTCACCCAAGGTGGCTGCGATTACCTGTTCCACCGGCTCAGTTAGCTTGAGCACCAATCGGGTCTCCGGCGTTCCCATGATCTCAACCACCACCGCCTGGGTGTTGGCGTCCTCGAAGCACTGGATCCCCTCCACGGCATAGCGCTGCGTGCTGTGCGCCTCCCACGAGCAGCGCCTATCGGTCAACTCCTTGATCCCGGGGCGGTCGTTTTCCAGGAACGGCCGAGAGCGGAAGCAAGGCATCGCTTCCACTAGACGCCCCTCCTCTACCTCTAGTGTGATCTTCCAGGGCGTCAGTGTCAGGTCCCCCGAAGCGATCCACCGCCCCCAACCAGGCTCGATGCGACACCTGGCTCGTCCCGACCATGTCGCCTCACCCGAAACTGATGGATAGAAACGCTCCATCACCCTGTTATTCTTGATCAGCTCCACCTTGTCGATCTCGTCCCAGCCGACCACCTCGACCTGGATGATCCGTTCCGGTGTCCAGGGCAACTCGCTGCCTATGGGCGCTCCGTTCAGAGACAAGCGAGCCTCGATGCGATCGCCGGTCACCGCTATGGTTCGCCGCGCCCGCAGCGCTTCCCAGATGCTCTCTCGAGTCAGCTCTTCGGCATAGACGCCGACCAGCCCCTCAGGATAGGCGCCTGGGCAGCCCAGGTGACCGTCGGTGGAGGCGATGAAGCCAAAGCGCAGCCCTTTGGCCAGGGCAGGCTGCACGCAGCTCTCGGTGGCCCTGCCCGCAGCCGAGTGTCGTATCATGGGGAAAGGTCCGCGGTCCCGCTCGCAGGCCCCGTGCTCAGAGTACATCTCCACCACGGGAGTGACGGTGGGATCGTGGGTTGACCAGTCGTGCCCTGATGCACCGGGGGCTCGGTAGCCCAGGTGGTGAGGGATGAGCAGGCAGCCGTTCTCCCTGGCGTAGGCCTGCAGCTCGGGTATGTCATCGAAGTAGACCAGCGCCCCTTCTGCGTGGGGGTAGTAGAGGACATGATCACCGTACTGAAACGAATGCCATTCGTAGCCCAGGAAACTCACAAACTGTCCCGGCTCGTAGGCGTCTCGTATCAACTGCTGCAGATCGGGCCACTGATCGTGCACCCTGCGCATGCCACGTGCTATTCGGTCGTCGAAACCACCCGTAGACGTGACCAGCTTCCTGCCGTGCAACTGCCCGTGGGGGGTAGCTGCCCAGAAGTCCAATCGTTCGCGGGCGATCTCAAAGGAGCGCTCCATGCTCCCCACACCGTATCCTAAGTCGTTGTGGTTGTGGATATCTCCCCAGAATAGCTGCATGTCTTTCTCCTTCTGCTCATGGCTGTTCACGCTGATGCAGGTTCAGCACGACGCTGTCTCACCGATGTCGAGCAGCTTCACTGCTTCCTCCACCAGCACCTCTCCTCCCGAAGAAGCGATGGGAGTAGTCGTGAGTTCGTAGCCGCCCAGTTCGTAGGCTGCTCGGTCGCCGATGTAGCTGAGCGGGCCAAAGTCATTGGCCAGAGCAGCGATCAGGAGATGCAGGAATGGGGATCGAGCGCGTATGGCTTTGCCCAGCGAAGTGAATGGTTCGCCGGGGAGCCCCAGGATCGCTGCCTCGCCCACTTGTAGCACCTGGACCTCCGTCAGGTGATGAGACACGGACGCCGCTTCCTGCCAGTCCGCCAGCAACACTTCGACCGGCCGCCGATAGCCGGGCTTCAGGGGCAGAGCTATCTCTTGTCGGCGTGCACTCACCTGGGGCGTGGCGTCCCAGCGGTCAGCGTCAGCAATGGCGGTCATCACTCCCTGGGCCAGCCGCCTGCTCAGACGGGTCAACTCCCTATCGAAACCCCGCTCTCGCCTGGCCAGGCTCTCCTCGGGGCTCTCCCCTGGCCGAGTCTTCCACACCTGCTCGATGTCGATGTTCCAGATCAGGCTGACGTCACCTTCAGGACCCGTGGTGTACAACACGACCGGCACCTCGGTCCCCCCGGCCCCCCAGGTCTCAGCCACCGCATCGGCCGTCGCACCAGCTATCTCCGCTGAGATGCCCGATCCGCAGAAGATCCAGGGATGTGAGCCGTAGTTGATGACGGCAGCCAGTGGGGCTTTCGTCTTCTGCTCGCGCAGCAACAGAACTCGTACCAGAGGATCTATCTCTGTGCGGGACACCACGTTTGCTTCGGGAGTGGGGTCCCGTCGTGGGTCACCCCAGGTTCCATCGGAAAGGAACACTCGTCTCGAGCTGGCCACTCCCTCCACCTCGGCCTGGCAAAAGGCCACCTCCGCTGGTCTCAGCGCATGCCAGGCTTCCACGGTGGCTTCGATGGCCTGGGTCACGAACCACTCTTTCCAGGCCAGGTC
>CAZPMV010000191.1:0-6278 GCA_964587335.1 uncultured Anaerolineales bacterium | reverse complement strand
CCTTTTGTGCGTTTCGGCTCACGTTTGGCTTCACTGCGTCAGCCGCCTGGCGGCTTATGCGCGGTCCGTTAGGCCAAGAACCAACAGAGGCTCTATCAGCACATCCGGTGTCAACCACAACAGAAAAGCCCCTTTCACCGCTATGCGAAAGGGGCTTTGCCTTGCCAAAGAAGATGCGCCTACTTCACTCCTCTTCGAAGCGCAGCAATTCCGTAGTCGCCGCCTCGAGGTCGCTGTAGACACCCCGCATCTCCGGCGGCAGTAGCCGCGCCAACTCGTACATCGCCTCGTCGGACATCTGCTGCATCGCTCCCCGCTTCAGCCTACCCTCAGGCCAGTGGAAGCGGAAAGGTCGTCCAAAGCTGTAGTGCACAGGCACGCGCCGCAGCCGCTTCAGTCCCTGGGGGAAATCGGGCGTGCCGGTCACCGCCACCGGCATGACGAGGGGATCACCACACCGCTGCGCCAGGAAGACTATCCCGCTCTTGGCCCGTTGCAGCTTGCCAATGCGGCTGCGCGTTCCCTCGGGAGCGATGATGAAGATGTGGCCCGCCTTGAGCACGGCTACCGATTCACGAACGGCACTCATGTCCATTTCGCCGCGGCGCACCGGAATGGTCGGGTAGCGGCGCAGCAGCGGTCCGATGATCGGCCAACTGAATACCTCTGCCTTGGCGATGGCCACCGCGTAGCGGGGCATCAGCGCCACCAGCACCACAGGGTCAGCAATATGAATGTGGTTGTATATCAGAATCAGCGGCCCCTGCTGCGGCATCCGCTCCATGCCTTCGGTCTCCACACGCAGAAGCAACCGGATCACAAAACGCAGCACGGGCTGCAGTATCGGTCGCCAGTTGGACATGATTCCCCTCCTCCATCTGAGACAAGGCAACAAGGAAGCCGTGTAGTCAGATTGGTCGCTTAGTCGCATAGTCAGCTGGTCGAACCGGTCGCGTAGTGGAGCAATCTGGCGACGAACAGGACTGACCGACCAGGCGACTGAGCGACCAACGAGACCAATCGACTACCAAGGCCATCGCCCGCTCCAGCACCTGTTCGATAGTCAGATCGGTGCTATCGAGGATCAACGCATCCTCGGCGGGGCGCAGCGGCGCCGCTTGTCGTCCAGAGTCGTAGGCATCGCGGCGGCGCAACGAGGCCAGCACCTGCTCGTAGTCCGCCGGCTGGCCTCGTGCCACCATCTCCTGGTGGCGACGCTTGGACCGTTCCTCAGGGACGGCGTCGAGGTAGATCTTGAGATCAGCGTCGGGCAGGACTACTGTGCCGATGTCCCGTCCGACCATGACCACCCCTCCGCTATCCAAAGCGATGCGCCGCTGCTGCGGAGTCAGCGCGGCGCGTACCCCGGGATTCGCCGAGACGGGAGACACGGCAACATCCACCTCCGGAGTGCGGATAGCCCAGGTCACGTCTACCCCGTCGGCGCAGACGGTGTATTGACGGCCATCCTGCACGGTGGGCGGCGTGACGTCAATGTGGATGCTTTCGGCCAGCCGGGCCACGGCCTCGTCGTCCTCGGGGTCCAGGCCACGCTCCAGCGCAACCCAGGCCACGGCGCGGTACATGACGCCGGTGTCGAAGTAAAGGTAGCCCAACCGCTTGGCCAGCAGATCGCCGAGGGTGCTCTTGCCAGAAGCCACCGGCCCATCAATGGCGATAGTAACTGGCCATCGCTTCCGCACAGGAGCGGTCACTCCCACACTCCCACACCCACAAACACCCACTCCTTCAATTCCCCTCATTTCCCTCCCCTGCCCCTCGACTACTTCAGCTTCCTCAATTCCCGCAGTTCGCTGGCCGTCAACTCTCGCCACTGGCCAGGCTGCAGCGAGCCCAAGTGCAGAGGGCCGATTCTCAGGCGGACGATGCGCAGTGCACGGTGTCCCACGGCCTCGCACATGTGACGAATCTGACGCTTGCGCCCTTCCCGCAGCGTGATCCGTAGCCAGGTCATGGGCCGGGTGGAGGCAATGGACTGCTCGGGGACATCAGCGGGCGGTTGCGCCAGCCTCTGCACCGGCGCAGGCCGCGTGCGTTTCCCCTCCACCATCACGCCACTCCGCAAGCGGTCTAGAGCGCTATGGTCTGGCTTGCCCCTCACCAGAACCAGGTACTCCTTGCCATGGCTGTAGCGAGGATGGGTCAGCCGATGAGCCAATTCGCCGTCGTTGGTGAGCAGCACCAATCCCTCGCTGTCCAAGTCCAGCCGCCCTACAGGGTAGAGCCGCTCCTCCAGCGGCACCAGAGCGGACAGCGCCGGGCGGCCCCGCTCGTCC
Source organism: uncultured Anaerolineales bacterium (assembly GCA_964587335.1). Lineage (GTDB taxonomy): Bacteria > Chloroflexota > Anaerolineae > UBA3071 > UBA3071 > UBA3071. Next base: position 3,981 of record CAZPMV010000191.1, on the reverse strand, counting down.
TGCATCACCGAGAGGATACCGGGGGGCTTGTGCAAGGCAATATAGCGCTTCGCCTCTGCCAAGGGCAGCGGTTTGCCGTCCACGGTGATCCTGGCCGTTCGCGGATCGACCTTGCAGCCCAGCGTGGCTACCTGGCCATCCACTCGCACGCGGCCCTGCCGGATCGGCTCCTCGCAGGCACGCCGGGAGCCAAGCCCAGCCTGAGCCAAGACTTTCTGCAATCGTTCCAATGTCATCTCCTTTAGCTCGCCACGGAGGCACAGAGGGCACAGAGCTCCTTGAGGTATCTCTCAAGAAATCTGTGTCGTCCACCACGCCTCCAGAAGCCAATTCGGCCTTGACGTACTACTCACTAGCGAAAGCACGCAGAGGCACTTCCGCCAAGAGGTAACGCCCATTCGTGAAGCGAGCGACGCCGATCACGCCGCCACTCGCCGGCTGCGCCCCAGAATCGATCCAGCGGAAGATCTGCACCAGCGGCCACTGCCAGCGAGGCAGAAAAGCGACACGCTGCTCACCAAGCCGCAGCGTCCAGCGCTGCCCCTGGTCATCCTCGTAGCCGCTCAACCGATTGACCGGCAATTCCAGCATGCGCCAGGCGTAGTGCTCGAAATAGAAATCGAGCAGTGCTTCGGCGTCAGCGTAACGGTCGTCACTCCCCAGCAGAACGACGATGGCCCGCCCCTCGTTCCGAGTAGCGGAGGCAACCAGACACTGTCCGGCAGCGTCCGTCGTGCCGGTCTTCACGCCATCGGCGCCATCGTAGGTGGTGAGCAGTTGATTGGTGCTGGCCAGCAAACGGCCAGCAACGGTAGCCTGTGGTGTGGCCGCGAAACGAACGAAGTCGAAGTTGCTCAGCGCCTCGCGGGTCAGGGTCAGCAGATCGGCAGCGCTGGCCAGGTGCTCAGGATCGTCCAGGCCATGGGGATTCACGAAGTGCGTGTCGGCCAGGCCCAACTCCGCCGCTCGCTCGTTCATCAGAGCCACGAACGCTTCCACTGATCCGCCGATGTGTATGGCAATGGTCGCCGCAGCATCGTTGCCCGAAACGAGCAACAGGCCATGCAGCAGATCTTCCAGACTGATCACCTCACCGACTACCAGTCCCATGCTCGCCTCGCCCACGGCCAGTGCCTCCGGGGGCACGGTCACCATATCGGACAGGTCACCCTCTTCTAGGGCGACAAGCGCAGTCATGATCTTAGTTGTGCTGGCGGGAGGCAGCGGTTCATGGGCAGCCTGTTGGAAGAGAATCGCGCCTGTACGGGCGTCGGCCAGCAGCGCAGCGCGGGCAGCAACTTGCGGTGGCTGCTCCAGCCGGCCCAGCTCCTGCACCTGATAGGGGTACAGCCGCAGAGGTGGCACGCCGCCATCGGTCAGCACCGGTGGCCCGAAGCCCAGATTGAGCAAGCTGAGCAGCAGCAGGGAAACCCAAAGAAGTCTCCTACCCTCCGTTTTTGACCAAATGGGCAATCGAGGGTAGAATCGGTTGAGAGTTTGGGGTTTGGAGTTTCGAGTTTGGAGTTTGGAGTTTCTCATGCCGCTGTACGAGTACTGTTGTCCCGACTGTGAGATGGTTTTCGACGTCCTGCGCAGCATGGGTAAGGCGGATGCGCCCATTGCCTGCCCGCAATGCAGCGGCATGGAAGCGCGCCGCCTGCTCTCACGCTTCGCTGCCCTGAGCAAAGGCGCGGGAGGCGAGTCCCGCTCGCTGGCCGGATCGAGCGGCTGCGGTAGTTGCGCCGCCACCAGTTGCAGCGGTTGCAGCCCCAGGTGAGATCGAACATGAGGATAGCTGGCATCGTTTGGCTGCGAGATGTGATGGACAAGCTGGAATGGAAGCACAGAGTGACCACTGATGAAGTGGAACAGGTGCTAGCCAGTCAGCCACGCTTCAAGTTCACCGAACGAGGCAAACTCAAAGGTGAAGACGTCTATGCAGCTTTTGGTCGCACTGAAGCAGGTCGTTGCTTCATCTGTGTGGTTCATCTACAAGAAGACAAGAGAAACCTTGATCCTCAGCGCAAGACAAATGGACAGCAAGGAGAAGAGACGATTTGGCAAAAAGTGAAAAGCTACGAGACCCGATCCCTCAGGAGTTCCACACTCTCAGCGAGTTGCAGGATTTCTGGGACACGCATAGCTTGGCCGACTACGACGATCTGCTGCGCGATGTGGAATTCGAGGTTGACATACGTCGGCGCAGCTACTCCATTGCTTTGGAACCAGACCTGGCCAAGAAGATCGCCGCCCGCTCTTACGCCCGAGGTGTATCCATGGAAACACTGATCAATCTCTGGCTAAGTGAAAAGGTCTTGGAGACAGCCTAGGTCTCAGCGCCGTACCACGCTTTGGCAGGCAAACGATCAGTCATTGCGATTCTCCTTCAACCACCTCTTCCGCCAACTGCTCCAGAAACCTCCAGAAGAACCCAAAGCGCTCCTCACTGTTCGCTCCTGGCTGCCGTATGCTCCAGATATCGGCGCACGAAACTGCACAGGTGGCGGAACTGGTCATCGGTCAGCATCAGGGCAACCCCTCGCAGATTATACCACGCCGCCCGCCAAAGCACAAGAGCTCGTATCAGTCACGGTGTCGTTCACAAGTATAGGGGGGGAGGCAGCAAAGCGTTGTCAGCGGAGAAGCGGAACGACCGGAACGTTTGTTTTCCGCTTGTTCCGCTATTCCGCTGATGATCTGCGGGAGGGCGCGAGCAAGGCCTTCCTACGATTCTGAATGATACCCTGTCAGTTCATGGATAGCAACACCTTCAGCGTACCGCGAGTTGCGGCCCGCTCGAAGGCGGCCAGCCCCTCATCCAGCGGATAGACGGCATCAACAAACGGTTCCACGTCCACCAACCCTGCCGCCAGCAGCCGCAGCGCGGGGGCAAACGGCCCACACCGCGAGCCGACCACCGCGATCTCGTCCACGACCAGGCTGCTGAGATCCAAGCTAGTCAGGCCGTGATAGGTACTCTTGAGCACCAACGTGCCTCGCGGCCGCAGCAGATGGCGGGCAGCGGCGAAACCACCAGAACTGCCAGTGCATTCGACGACGATGTCTGCCTCGCCCGCCGAGAGCGTTTCGCCTGCCAACCGCACAGCGATGCCACGTCGCCGCAGGATGTCCAGTTTGCTGTCGTGGCGGCCCACGGCAACCAGATGACAACCGGTCAGCGCCAACACCTGCGCCACCAGCAAGCCCAGTTTGCCATCGCCCAACACGACCACACGGTCGGTGGGACGCAAAGCAACCTGCTCCGGGATCTGCAGCGCTGCCGCCAGCGGCTCCGTGAAGACGGCGGAGCGGTCGGAGACCGTCTCGGGCGCCAGGTGCAAGAGGTGAGCCGGTAGCGTGAGGAAATCGGCGAAAGCGCCATCGCGTCCGGAGATGCCCAGTGTCGTGCGGTGCGGGCAGTGGCTGGGTCGTCCGGCGAGGCAGGTGGGACATTCTCCGCAGTAGGCGTTGATCTCCCCCACCACCCGCTGCCCGAGCAGCACCGCATCGGGGCTGGCCTCGACGATGCCCACGAACTCATGTCCCAACACGCCGCGGAAGCCCATGTACCCCTTGATCAGCTCCAGGTCGGTGTTGCAGATGCCCGCCAGCGTGACCCGCACCAGCGCTTCGCCTGACGTTGGCTCAGGGTCGGGATAGGCGGGGTCAAAGCTCAATCCGTCATCGCAAAGCAAAACACGCATGAGAACCAACCTCCTAACAGCAAAGGGGAGAGCCCCAGGGGCTCTCCCCTCTATCGGTACGCTTCTCTCCGATGGCGTATTCGTCTGATGCGAACCTGTTGAGACTGGTCGTCAATCTCGTATACGACGCGATACTGACCAACCCGTATCCGATACAAGCGTTCTTGTCGCACTTCGCCGCCGAATGAGCAAACCGCACCTCACAAGTTGCCACTTGAGGATACCTCGCTCATCACCTCGGCTTTCAGTGTTTCCCAGGATACGGTTGGCTCATCCT
>CAZPMV010000190.1:0-6302 GCA_964587335.1 uncultured Anaerolineales bacterium | reverse complement strand
GGGAATACTGATATTTGGTGGATTGGTACCACTGGCACATTGGTGGATTAGGCCCTACTGACCAATCTACCAGTGTACCAGCTACCGGTTTGCCACCTCTCAGGCGGGAACGCCCATGCGACGGCGGAAGGTCAGTTCCGCTCGTCGCCTCAGGAAGACCTTGGTGATCTCGGCAGCGATGGAGGGCACAAAGAGCAGCGGCAGCACCACGCGCCACTCCCGCAACCCTAACGAGGCAGTGTCAAAAATGGGGTCGAGGAAGGGAATGTAGATCACCCCCAGCAGGATGAGCAGCGAGCCCGCCACCGCGTACTGCATGTATTTGTTGCTGAACAGCTTGATGTGCCAGAAAAGGTTGTAGCGCTCAGAGCGGGAGGTGTAGGCCCGCAGCAACTCGGAGATGGATAGGGTGGCGAAAGCCATGGTCTGAGCAATATGCACGTCGTCGGGGAAGTAACGCAGCCCCACCCGGAAAGCCAGCAACGTACTTGCGGTGATGGCTATGCTCTGGATGGCGACGCCCCACAACATCTCGCTGTTGATGATCGGCTCGTCGGGCGGGCGGGGAGATCGTTTCATCACGTCGGGGTCGCCCTTTTCCAGCCCGAGCGCCAGCGCCGGCGCGCCGTCGGTGATCAGATTGAGGACCAGCAACTGGATGGCGGTCAACGGAAGCGGCCAGTTCAGCAGCATGGCCAGGAAGATGATCAGAACCTCGCCCACGTTGCACGAGATGAGATAGAAGACGAACTTACGGATGTTGGAGTAGATGACGCGTCCTTCCTCCACGGCGGCGACGATGGAGGCATAGTTGTCGTCAGTGAGCACCATGTCCGCCGTCTCTTTGGCCACATCGGTGCCGGTGATGCCCATGGCTATGCCGATATCGGCCCGCTTCAGCGCCGGAGCATCGTTCACGCCGTCGCCGGTCATGGCCACGATGTGTCGGTTGGCCCGCATCGCCTCCACGATGCGCACCTTGTGCTGCGGCGAGACGCGAGCGTACACATCTACGTGGGCCGCCCGCTCTGCCAGCGCGTCATCGTCCAGGCCATCCAGTTCGCGGCCAGTCATCACCTCGCTGGTGTGCCCAAGCATGCCGATCTGCCGGGCGATGGCGCGAGCGGTGTCCGGATAGTCGCCGGTGATCATCACCGTGCGGATGCCCGCTTCTCGCGCCATCTGCACGGCCCCCTTCACCTCCTGCCGAGGCGGGTCTATCATGCCTGCCAGGCCGACGAAGATGAGGTCTCCCTCCACGTTCTCCGGCGTAGGCTCCGGCAGAGTGGGAAACACGTCAAAGGCGAAGCCCAGCACCCGCAGGGCGTCAGCGGCCAAGTCGCGGTTCTGTTTTTCCACGTGCTGCCGTGTCTTCTCGTCCATGGGCTCGACGACGCCCTCGCGATAGACGTATCCACACTGCTGGATGATGACATCGGGGGCTCCCTTGACGTAGGCCACGTAGAAGGTCTGGTCATCCTGCATGGGGATGGACTTGGTTTCCAGCACCGCCAGCAGGTTGGCCCGCATCTGCTCGGTGATGCTTGGTCTAATCTCGTGGATGGTGCTCATGGCCTTGCGATCGGAGTCAAAGGGTACCTCGGCTACCCGCGGCAGGATCTCAGCCAGTTGATCCTGACGCACGCCTCCCTTAATGGCCACCGTGATCAGCGCGCCCTCCGTGGGATCGCCCACCATTCGCCAGGTGGGCATACCATCTATCTCGCCGCTGAGTTCCAGCACGGCATCGTTGCACTGGGTAGCCGCCCGCAGCAGCAGGTCTATCTCCGGCTTCGACTGCGGATCAACCTTCAGCGGCTCATCCAAGAAGGAAGGATTGTCAGGTGTGTAGTCATCAGCGGTGATCTCGAAGAAGGCTCCCTCGGGCCGGTAGCCCTCGCCGGTGACCGTGAAGATGTCTTCGGCGGTGACTATGCGCACAACGGTCATCTCGTTCTCGGTCAGCGTGCCGGTCTTGTCGGAGCAGATGGCGGTGGCTGAGCCCAGGGCCTCCACTGCCGGCAAGCGGCGCAACAGCGCGTTGCGCTTGACCATGCGCTGCATCCCCAGTGCCAGGCAGATGGTGACCACAGCAGGCAATCCCTCGGGCACGGCGGCGATGGCCAGACTGACGGCGATGATGAACATCTCCAGCGGTGGCAGCCCCCGCAGCCAGCCGATGAGGAAGACGGCGGCGCAGACGGCCAGCGCGCCCCAGCCCAGCGTCTTGCCCAGCCGATCCAGCTTTTTCTGCAGCGGCGTCGGCTCTTGCTGGTACGCCTGGATCATGCCAGCGATGAGGCCGAGCTGGGTGTACATGCCGGTGTTGACCACCACGCCCCTGCCGCGCCCATAGGTGACCAGCGTGCCCATGTAGGCCATGTTCCTGCGGTCGCCCAGCGGGATTTCCCGATCGAACATGCCGGTGGCCACTTTGCGCACGGGCTCCGATTCGCCGGTGAGCGAAGCCTCATCAATGCGGAGATTGACCGCCTTCAGCAGCCGTAGGTCGGCGGGGATGTAGTTGCCGGCCTCCATCAGCACGATGTCGCCGCGCACCAACTCGCGACCTGTCACCTTGAGCCGCTGCCCGCCGCGGATGACCTGCGCTTCGGGCGCGGCCATCCTCTGCAGCGCCGCCAGGGCCTCCTCGGCTTTCGTTTCCTGAACCACGCCCAGCACGGCGTTGAGGATGACGATGGCCATGATCGCTCCCGCCTCCACCCAGTCGCCCAGCAGCATGGAGATAACGCTGGAGACGATTAGGATGATGACCAGGAAGTTCCTGAACTGATCAAGGAGCAGCGACCAAAAGCCAGGGCGCGGTTGCTCCTGGAGCTCGTTGGGGCCTTCCTCAACCAGCCTCTGGGCGGCCTCCTCTGGGCTCAAGCCACGCTCGTATTGAGAACGCAGAGCACTGACGACGGCTTCTGGTACCTGGGTGTGCCAGGATTTGTCTGCTTTGACTTCCATGAATGAAGAAGCTCTCCCTCGGCTGAGATGTGTGACGGAAACCCCGTCCTATATTGATCACCCACAGATGCGCGGTCTCTGAGGCAGAAAAGCAAGGGACAAGAGACGCCGCACATCAATCCGAATTATAGCCTCAGTATCGCCTTTTGGCAAGCGGTCAGTCACCGACATCTGGCGCGTGTGACACCAACCAACTCAGCCCTCCCAGAGTACACCGCTGGATGGGACGCGGACAAACACGGACGAACGCGAGGGACTGTGCCCTATCCGTGTTCGTCCATGGCCATCCGCGCCCCATCCAGGACCGCCACATCGAGATCTGCGAAGAGATCGCTGTGCGAACGGGCATCCTCCGGATGGGCCTGCACGAAGTACTCGTAGCGCATGGCACGGCGGCGGAGAAACGCAGGCAAGGCCCGCCACCGTGCGCCGCCACCGCCCTGGCTCTTGTGGCAGGCTCCCGCTTCCTGCTTCACAGGCAGGTATGCCTCCACGTCAAGCCGCATGTGAATCATTCGATCCGGCACGCCCACCTGGGTCAGGTCAACGTCGCCCTGCCGGCCGTAGTGGCTCGGATCATGGCCTCGCAAGCGCAGCAGGCAGATGTACCATCGCAGCGTCGAGCGAGCGACGACGGTAAAGTACAGCCGCGCCGGCAGCCACGGCTCGTGGCCCTCAGAGAGCAGCGGCGGATAGGCGTCAGCATCCCCGGCTTTGGGCCAGGCGCGGCGGACAGCGTGGCTGACCCGGATGTGGTCGGGATGGAAGTAGCCGCCCGTGGGGTCATGGGTGATAACCACGTGGGGGTGCGTCTCGCGAATGACGCGCACCACATCACGCACCACTTCGTTCAAGTCGGCCTGATAGAGGCTGGCCGGATGTTTGTTGTCTGGCGATCCTTCCATACCACTGTCGCGGTAGCCCAGGGTATGCAAATGCACGCCCAGAACCTGGCACGCACAGGTCAACTCCTGCAACCGCAGGTCAGCCAGCGAGTCCGCCGCATCCGGCGACACAGCGTCTGGCACGACCGAACCGGTCGCTCCGTCGGTCACGATACAGACGTGTACCTCGACGCCTTCACGCGCATACTTGGCCAGCGTTCCGCCGGGCCCGAAGGATTCGTCGTCTGGATGAGCGAGAACAGCAAGCAGTCGTTGTTGGGTCATCCTAACACCGGTAGTAATGAGCCCTGCAAGGGAGTACACAGCCGACGGAAGACGAAAGACCAACGACGAATCCGCCCTCGTCATTCGTCTTTGACCGCACGTTGCCGACGGCACACAGATCTCGCTCTGCAGGCACCGTCATCTGCTCTCTACTGCCTCGCGCGCCGCGCGGATGTTGGCCACGGGCGTGTTAGTGAATGTTACGCAGCCGGTGCCGACGATGAGCCGTCGCCCACCGGTCTCCTCGATGGCGGCCTGGACTGCGGCACGCACCTGCTCGGGCGTGCCACGCAGCACCGTATCCCAACGGTGTAACCCGCCCACTACAGCACCAGGGACACGCCCCAGTGCCTCGCCCATCGAGGGTGGCGTCTCCTGGTCGTGCCAGTTGATCGCCTGCACCGGATAGTCGGCGACCAGGTCGAACATCACGTTGCGGCCGTGCAGGTGCAGCAGATTGAACCAGAGACCCTCTGTGGCTGCCAGGATGCTCAGATCGAAGGGGCGGCCAAACTCCCGGTATTCGGCCTCGCTGAGCAGATCGTAGGTGGCATGCTGCAAGGCCAGGAAGATACCAGCGATGCCCGTGTTCCGCGCCGCCTCGATGAAGCGGATGGTCGACTCGGTGATGGTCTCCAGCCCAGACTTGACGGCATCGGGATACTGGCGCAAGTCGGCGATCAGCCGTTCACCCGCCAGGTTCTTGGCCTGTGCCAGCGGGTTGAAGATAGTGTGGATGAAGGGCACCTCTTCTCCCACCTCTTTGCCGACGATGCCCAAGGACCGGCGCATCTCGTCCAGCATTCCACTGTACGGATCGAGCACCTGCAGTTGAGTCCAGTCCTCGGGCTGCTGGATGACCCGCTGCCCCCATTCCCGCGTACCCTCCTGATTGCCCATCCAGCGGGACTCCGCGCCCCAGTCGGCAATACAGTAGTTGCTGTAGGGCATGAACTTGATGAAGTCGAAGTCGAATGTGCGCTGGAAGCCCAGTGTGGCGCGAGCCAGATCCTCGGCATGCTGATCATCGCCAGGCCAATGCCGCCACAAGGCCACCGCCGGCCGGTCTACCGGCTGACCAGCAAACGTGGCTTCCAAACGCTGGCGTTTGTCCATGGTGGTCATAGGTTTCTTCTCCCACTCTTGAGTCGTTAGCCAAACCACCCGTCAATGACGGAGATTGGGTATTGCATATTGGGTATTGGATATTGGGTATTGGTCATTCGTCGCTGTGACTATACGCAATGGTTTCTGTCCACCCGTATTCCATCCTGCGTCGTAGGCGAAATACTGGCGGGATGGTAGTGGACATGGACGCGGCGCAGGAACTCGATGTGCCTGCAGAGCGTGCGTTCTACCTGCGAAGCGATTTCATCGCCAGCAGCCACGCTGAGCGAACCCTCGACGCCAATGGTCACGTTGATGACCAGGTAGGGCCCAAACCGGTGCGCGTGAATCTCCTCGATTTCCTCTACCCCCGAAATGGTGCTTAGCAGTTCGGTGATCTGCCGAGCCAGCGATCGGCCAGGCACAGTGTCCATCAGATCCGCAGAGGATTGGCGCAGGATCTCGATGCCAGTGCGCAGGACCACCAATGCAACCAGAGCCCCCGCCAGCGGGTCCACCCAAGGATAACCCTGTCGGCCCAGGAAGATACCGATGGCTGCTCCGGCAGCGGAGAACATATCGTTGCGATGATCGTAGCCCAAGGCCAACACGGCCGCGTTCCCCGTCTCCTGACCGATTCGTCGAGTGAAGATGGTCAGTCCGATCTTGAGGAACACGGTGAACAGCGCGATCCACAGAACGCCGATAGTCGTCGCCCCGCTGAAATCACTCTGACCAGTGAGCAGGTCGTACAGCTTCTCAATTGCGTTCCAGAAGATGGCGATGGCCGTGGTGACGACAAACGAGCCCACCACCAGTGCGGCGATGCTTTCCAGTTGGCTGTGGCCGTAGGGATGCTCATGATCAGGCGGTTTTCGGGCCAGCCGCATGAACACGCTGACCACGACGTAATAGGCCACATCGGAGGTGGAGTTGATACCGTCGGCGAGCAAAGCGGGACTGTGACCCAATGTGCCGATGACTGTCTTCAGCACAGCGAGCAAGACGTTGGCCACCAGCCCTAGGTTGACCGCCAGGGTGCTTCGATGTTCT
>CAZPMV010000189.1:1239-6310 GCA_964587335.1 uncultured Anaerolineales bacterium | reverse complement strand
AAGAGGTTGGCGCAGTAGCGACTGCCAGGATAGTCGGCTTCCAGCCTGTAGCCCGCGCCCTGCTCCCTGCTTCGCCAGGGGGAGCGCTGCTCCCAGCTCCCGGCCACCGTGTCGTAGCGCCACAAGTCATTGACGGTGAACACGGGCTCAGTGCCCGGCCAGCCGCCAAAGACGTAGATATCTGTTCCGACAGCCGCCGCCCCATGGACGCCGCGGATCGGCGGATGGCTGGAGCGGTCGACAAAGCTACACCATCCGGTGTCAGGGTGGATCATCTCCCAACGGCCTGTGGGCACATGATAGCGCCAGAAGTCATTGAGCGCCCTCAACACGAAGCCCTGCTCCAAGATGGTCACCCCGCCGAATAGATAGGCGTGATCCCCTACCACGGCAAACGAGGCCAGCAACCGCGCTCCTGGCCTCCGCGCTCCCTCGTCATAGCGCAGTGACCAGTCGTCTTCCTCCAACAAAGTCCAGCGCTCCGTGACAGGGTCAAAGCGCCACAAATCGTTGCCGACGCCCAGTTTGCCGTGATCCCGCCAGTGCTGCGACCGGCCGTACCGTTCCCAGGCTCCGCCGAAGAGGTACAGCGCCCCGCCATGAACGAAGCTGTTGCCCCAGATGTCCCGACCGCAGGGGAATGCCGCACGATGGTCGTGGCCCCCACCTCCGTCCTGAGCTTGGATCTGTCGCCATGAGATTGTCATCTGAGTGTTCCTTTCTGCCATCGCATCCTCGCATGGACGCTGCCCAGCCTAGGCCGGCAGCACCGGCGCCCGATAGGCCCGCACTTGCTCCATGATAGCGTTCCCCTCGTCCACGGTCTGCACCTGATCCACCCGGTAGAGAGTGCCGCCCGGAAGTGTCCGCGAGCGGATGCCGGCGAGCAGTTCATCTCTGTGGCACCATATCTCCAGCGGCAGGCTGCCCGTGATCGCCCGGATCTCATCCAGCCGCTCGAAGGGACGTGGCTGACCAGGGTCCTCGCAGATGGAGATTCCCAGCAGTCGTTCCAGTTTCAGCACCTCCGGCAGGAGGTGCAATCCATTAGCGTGGAGGTGGAGCCAGCCTCCGCCGAAGTGGTCTATCAATAGCTGCAGGAACTGGCGACCAAAGAGGGCAAAGACCTGGGGTTGGCACATGCCGTAGGCATCCACGCTCAGCCAGACGGCCCGTCCAGGCAGCCAGATGTAGTGCAAGCTGAACACGCCACCACTGTGATACACCGCCGGGCCGAGAATCCCCCGCTGCATCTCGATCAGCCGAGCGTTGAAGCCGGCACCAAAGTCCATCAGCCGACGAAGTTCCTGCGGGTGATCATAGATGTCCATCAGCGCATCGGTGGTCCCCCGCAACAGATCGGCCAGATTAAGTGCGTCAATGATCTCCGTTTCGCAGACGGCGAAGCGGCCCGTGGCTCGTCGCACGAAGTACTTGCAGGCCTCCCGTTGCCGTCGGATCCACTCGTTGTCTTGATCGAAGCGTAGATCCTCAAGGAGAGACCAATCTGTCAACAGTGGCTTCGACCAGCCACCACCCTCACTGAACACTACCTCCGCTCCAATATAGCCGCCGAAAGCGTTACTGCCGAAGGTGACCCGAGCGACGGGGATCGAATCATCCCGCAGTGCCCGCCGCTGGCCCAGCCGCCTCTCCCATACCTCCATCATCGCTTCCAGATCGGGAGCGAATCGACAAGCTGCCGTGGCCAACTGGCCCAGCGGCGCTTCCTCCGGCTCCATGACCGCCAAGATACCGTGGGGTAGGCGTCCGGTCCAGAGCAAGCGATGTCGCCCGATGGTCTGTTCCAGATCGGGCTTGTATAACAAGGTCATTGGTGCATCCTCCCATTCGTTGTGTTATCCCGCTGGCGCTCCCGTTGCTGAGCCAAGGCACCAGCAAACAGTCGTTCCAGGATTCGATAGTAGGTTGGAAACAGAGGCATTGCCTTTTCCACCCTTTCACGAGCTGAGTCATGGTCTGACCCACCGTGAGCCACTTCAAACACCTGTAGTACCACGCTGGCCTCATCAGCACTGAGCGCCCGCTCCTGCAACCGAGCCAGCGTCTCCTTGATGCACATGGCCGCCTCGCCCCAGTACAGACAGGCCAGAGCGGAGAAGAAGGGCCGGGTGAAATAGGCCCCCATCTGTAGGATCTCGTTGACGAATAGCCAATGGGTCGCAAAGTACTGAGGTGCGTGGAGGTAAATGTGCCAGCGCCCCGTCCGGATCCGAGCGTACTTGACGCCGGTGAACATGCTTTGCAGCGGGTCCGGAGATTGTGCCCGGTAGCCGGCACTCAGATCGTCGGTCGTGGCCTTCTCGGGCAAAGGCACGGCCGTCACCGCATCCAGCACCAGGGGAGCGATTTTCTGCAGGAAGGCAAAGCAACGATCTTCGAAGGCATAGAGTGCATCTCGGTCATGCAGCGCTACCACTTCGTAGTGCACTTCCAGCATGTGGGTCACTTCGTCGAGCACAGACTCGTGGGGATAGCGAGAGAGCCAGCGGTAGAGCGTCTCCCGCTTGCCGCCCACTGCCTCCCGGTCGACGATGCTCAGAGCGGCCTGCAGAGCGGGCACGAAGTAGTGCATCGCCCGGCTGTGCAGGGCGTACTTCGGCTCCGCCGCTGCCGCAACATTGATCGGTGGGTCAATCTCTCGATTGTACGGTCCCCAGAACATCAACCAGCGCGCCAGGTGAAAGCGCTCATCTCGCTCATCCCAGGGCCGTCCTCGCAGGTAGCCTTTGATCTGATGATACACGTCTAGATCGCCGTAGTAGTAACTCCACTGGCGCATTTCGGGCTGGTAGAGCAGTGGATCGAATATCTCGCTCAGGGTCATGCAGACGCCGGGAGTGTGCTCCAGCTTGCGGCTCCACTCCGGATACTCCCACAGGATCTCCAACTGGATCTCGGCGGTGATATGATCCAGCGCCAACCACTCGTCGGCGCCGATGTCACGGCACAGGACCCGGGGATCAAGGTCGCTCAGACCGGGGACCAGGTCCTCATATCGCCATTTGGCCACAGCCACGGCGAAGAATGGGAGCGCTGCCGACCACCGCTGGCCCAACAACTCGGCCAGCTCGAAGAACTCGCGTGGTGACCAATCCTTGAAGCTGAGTTCGGACACGGGACACCTCACAGATTGAATAGCCCTACAGATTGAGTAGAATGATGGCAGCGACAGCCAGCAGGATGCCCACAAAGGCCCATCCTCGAGGCCGCTCGCCCCAGACCAGGACGGCAGCCAGGACATTGACCATCACGATGCCCGCACCATAGGCAGCGAAGACCAAGTAGCCGGGAAGCAGTTCCACGGCTTTGAGCAACAGCCAGTTGGCCGAAAGGATGGCCAACCCGCGCACCGCTCCCGCGGCGGCCTCTCGCCATCCCGGCCAGCGCCCGCGCACCAGGGGCAAGCCCAGCAGGGCCGAGACCGTGTAGCCGACCAGTAGGAACATCACCACCGAGCGGTCCGTTTGTAGGCCCACCATCACTTTCATGCAGATGCTGCCCAGGCCCGAAGCCACGTAGGAGAGGCCCAGCCAGCCAGCCCAGGCCAGCGGTTGCTGTACTCGGCGCAGTTCCACGTCTCCCATCAAGGCCACAGCCAACACCGCCCCTCCGATGGCTGCCCCCTGCAAGATGGTTGGACGCTCCGCCCAGAACAGAATGCTGGCCAGCACCGGCATGAGGATGGATAGTGCGACGACAGAATAGGAGACAGAGAGCGCCCCGTGGCGCAGGGCGCGGAAGAAGGTGAGTTGAGACAACCCTCCCGCCAGGCCAAAGCCGACACCCAGAACGATCGCGGGCCAGGCGATGGCCCCACGGCCACTGTCTGGGGTGAGCAGTAGGAAGAAACCCCCAAAGACAAAGGACAAAACGCAAACCCAGTCCACATCGTAGCCGCGAACGGTCGAGAACTTATAGCTCTGACCGAAGATGGCGTTGGAGATGATGGCGCCGAATAGGTAGATCATAATCTAGAGAGTGTCTCAGTACAGTGACAGTCCAGTGACGAGAGCCAGCCTCAAGTGCTTCTCACGAGGGCAGCAACAGAAGCCGAGCCGGGAGGTGCGACAGGTCACAGGCTCAGCACGACAATGGCGGCCAGAGCCAGGAACATGCCCACGAACACTCTGGCTTGCGGCCGCTCGCCCCAGACCAGAATGGCCAGAAAAACGTTGCTCACCACATTGCCCAGGCTGTAGACGGGAAACACCAGGTAACCGGGCAGCACCGCCGTTGCTTTCAGCAGCAAGACATGGGTGCAGAGGATAGCCGCGCAGCGTACAATCCCCATCGCCATATCTCGACGGCTGGGTCGGCGACCGCGCACCAGCGGCAGACTGAGAAGGGCTGAAACACTGTAGGCAACCAACAGGAAAGCCACTCCCGAACGGTCTGGCTCGCAGCTCGACTGAGCTTTCAGGGAGATCTGGGCCAGCCCGGACAGCACATAGGCGAGACCCAGCCAGCCAGCCCAGGCCAGTGGACGTCGCACCTGGCGCAGCTCGACATCCCCCATCAGCACCACACCTGACACAGCGCCAACGATAGCAGCGCCCTGCCAGGGCGTGGGACGCTCCCCCCAACCGACAACACCGGCCAGCACGGGCATCAGCATGGCCAGTTGGATGATGGCCCAAGAGACCGACAGTCTGCCGTATGGCAGCGCTCGAAAGAAGGTGAGCTGGGCCATGCCCGAAGTCAGGCCGAAGGCAATCCCCAGTCCTACCGTGGGCCAGGCGATGGCCTCACGGCTGCGCGTCCAGGCCAGCAGCAGCAACAAGGCGCCCGACACGAAGGAGATAGCGCTGACCCAGTCCACGTCGTAGCCACGAGCCGTGGCAAACTTGTAGATCTGAGCAAACACGGTACTGCAGATGATGCTCCCAATGAGATATGGCATCTGGCATCCTCAGAGTTCCAGGATGCGGCGCAAGTTGCCGCCGAACATCAACGCCTTGTCCTCCTCGGGAACGTCTGCATACTCGATCTGGGCCGTGGCCGATGAGATGTACGACAGCGGCGCGTTGGAGCCAAACACGATGCGATC
>CAZPMV010000189.1:0-1139 GCA_964587335.1 uncultured Anaerolineales bacterium | reverse complement strand
TCTCGCAGGAGCTTGCGGAACGGCGCCTGGCCGATGTTCCACTCCTGATACTGGGGGAAAAACCGGAACAGCTTGGCCCCCTGGTCTATCAGCCGCTGGGCCTCGTCCAGGCAGCCCAGCCATCGGCAGGGATTGACCGTGCCCACCGGAATCAACTGGGAATGAGCCTCGGCGGCGGCCCATGTCTCCCGGTTCCCTTCGATGAAGTCGTAGAACGCTCCTCGCGCCGAGAGCGTACAGGCCCGATTGATCCCCTTTCCCTGCATCAGAGACAAGAGGGTCTCCAGGGAGATGTCCGCCTTCCGCTTGGGCCAGAAGCCGAAAACGGTGCTCACATCAATGATCTCTCTTTCCATGCGCCCGCTCCTTTCGCCATTCCGGATACTTCATATGAGCTCCATAACAATCGAAGTATACCACAGGTGGCCAAGTCTGTCAATGTACGTTCCAAGCATTGACAAGCTGGGTGAACTATGATATACTCGTCAAACATAGTATGAATCCTAAAAATACGGAGGCAACAGCTATGCGATTCAGCATCCAAATGCTAACCCACGAAGATCTGGAGCGCATACATCAGGCATCCTTGCGGGTGGTCAGCGAGGTGGGCATGGCGCTTGCAGACAACGGGCTACGCGGGTTTCTGCATAACCAGGGTATCTCCGTGGACGAGACGAGCCACGTGGTTCGTTTCCCCCGAGAGCTGGTGGAGCAGGCCCTGTCCGTCGCACCGCGGGAGGTTTCATTCTCCTTGTGGTCGCACCATGGCGATGAGCTACCCCTGAAGTCGGGCTGTGTGCACCCAGCCACCTATGGAAATGCGCTCAACGTGCTGGATTATGGCGCGCCGGCCCCTCGTCGCTCCACACGAGCTGACCTGGTGCGCTTCGTGCGTCTGGGAGACACGTTGCCCGAAGTGCACATCGTCTGCCCAGTCTGTTGGGCACTCGACATGCCGGAAGCGGCACAGACTCTGCACTCCGCTGCCGCTACCATAGCCAACTCGGCGAAGCACAGCGAAGCAGCGCCCCAGAACCTAGCCGAGGCGCAGATATGGACCGACCTGGTGGCCATCGCCGACCGCAACATGGATCCGCTTCCCGGTCCCACTCTGTCCTTCGTCACCTCCTCCACCAGCC
>CAZPMV010000188.1:0-6343 GCA_964587335.1 uncultured Anaerolineales bacterium | reverse complement strand
GGAAGATCGGCGAAGAGCGCGGCGAGGAAACCGGCGGCGGCAAGCGCCAGCGCCACCAGGGCAAGTATCAACCAAAGATACCAGCGGTGCAGGGGCGTCACGACAGGTCGTCCGACGGGGCTCACGGCAGGTCACCTCAGGCCTGGAGACGAGGCAAGATACGAGATGCGGGCTCACGGTCCCGCTGTCATTGTATCCGGATTCGGGGCAAAAGCAAAGCCAGCCATCGGGTGCTTTCGAGTGGCAATCCGACGGCTGGCACAGGAAATCCGCTGAAGCAAGTTATGTCAATATCCCAGCCTGCGGCTGCGACGATGCATCTGCAGCGACGGCAGCAGGAACAGGATACCGCTGAGCAAGAGCACCGCCAGGTCCAGCCACGAGTTAAGCAAGCCCTGCCCCAGCACGGCGTGGTTCATCAGGTCCTGGGCGTAGGTCAGCGGCGAGAGGTAGGCCACAGCCCGCGCCGCCGGTGGCATCTCTGCCAGCGGGACAAAGACGCCGCTGACAAAGAGCAGCCCCCAGCGCAGCAGCGTGCTGGGCATCATGACGTCGCCCGGGTTGCGGGTGGGGATGGAGCCAAAGATCAACCCCAGGGCCGAGAAAGAGAATGATCCCA
This sequence comes from uncultured Anaerolineales bacterium, assembly GCA_964587335.1. GTDB lineage: Bacteria > Chloroflexota > Anaerolineae > UBA3071 > UBA3071 > UBA3071. The sequence continues at coordinate 5,724 of CAZPMV010000188.1, read as the reverse complement.
GGATCACGCCGGCCACCAGCAGCCAGGGCTGGGTGATACTCACGCCAAAAGCCGTCACTCCGACGAGCAGCGCAAAGGCCGACGTGCCGATGGCAAAGAGCGCGCCCACCGCCGTCTTGCCCAGAAGCAAGGTCAGTAGCGACATCGGCGCCGCCATCAGCCGGTCGTAAGTGCCCAGACGCCGCTCCAGGGGGATGATGAACGGCCCGGCAGCGGCCGCAGTGAAAAAGGTCGTCAGCGCCAGTAACCGGGCCACCCCCTGCGCCGCCGCCATCTCCCGCTTCACCGAGAAGGAGAAGAACATGAAAAACGGCATCATAAAACCGAACATGATCATCCCCGGCTTGAGATAGTAGACTTTCATATCTTTGACGGTCACGGTCCAGGCCTGAACCAGTTCGTCACGCAATCGTTGCAGCCATCCGTCTTTCATCGCCTACCTCCCATCCGCCGCCGCCGGGGCTTGATTCTCTCTGTCTTGTGCTGCACCGCGCCCACCTGCTGGCCAGTGATCTCCAGAAAGACGTCCTCCAGACTCGGCCCCAGCGTGCTCAGGCTGACCACCCGCACTTCGTGCAAGCGGGCATAGTCCATCACCTGCGGCAGCAGCGCCGACGGATTCTGGGTGTACAGCCGCCACTTGTCGCCCATCTTGACCGAAGTGGTCACCCCCGCCAGCGCGGACAGCGGTTCGCCGTGCGTCTGCCCGTCCGGCTCCAGCGCCACCTCCACCGACTGCACCCGTTGGAAGGCCTGCTTGAGTCTCTCCGGGGTGTCAATTGCCGCGATCTGGCCATGATTGATGATGGCTACTCGGTCGCAGAGTTGGTTGGCCTCTTCGATCTGGTGGGTGCTCAGGAAGATGGTAGTCCCCTCAGCGTTCAGTTGGCGTATCAAATCCCGGATGGCGCGGGCGGACTGGGCGTCCAGGCCTGGCGTCGGCTCGTCCAGGAAGAGCAACTTGGGCTGGTGGATGATGGCCATGGCGATGCTCAAGCGGCGGCGCATCCCCCTGGAGAAGTTCTCCACTTTCACGTCCCGCTTCTCCCACAGGCCGAAGGTCTCCAGCAGCCCCTGCGCCCGCTCAGCTCGCTCGTCCCGGCCCACCCGGTAGAGCCTGGCGGTGAACATCAGGTTGTCCCAGGCGGTCAGTTCGGTGTAGACATTGGACTCCTCCGGCACCAAGCCCATCTGCCGCTTGACCGGGTAGGCGTCGTGGGCCAGGTCGTGGCCAAAGGTAACGATGCGGCCCCCGGTCGGCTCCAGCAGGGTGGTTAGCATGCGCTGAGTGGTCGTCTTGCCCGCCCCGTTGGGCCCCAGGAAGCCAAATATCTCGCCTCGGCGCACCTCAAAGTTGATGTGATCCACCGCCAGCAGAGCGCCGTAGTATTTGGTCAGTTCTTGTACTTCGATTGCGTTCGTCATAGATTCTCCCTGTCTCTCATTTGCCTAGCTTTCCCATCCTTTGGGCAGCACTTTGAGCAGCCGGTAGGCTTCGTTGATGTCCTGAGCAGTGAGCAGGCCCACCACTCGATCCCGCTCGACCACCGGCACGCTGCGCAGCCGGGCGGCGCTCATGCGCCCTTGTACCTCCACCAGGGTCTCTTCGGGCCGGGCGACGACAAACTGGCGACGCATCACCCGGCCCACGGACACGCCCGCCCCCTCTTTGTGCAAAGCCGCGAGCACATCGCCTTCGGTAAGCATCCCCACCAGACGGTCGCCTTCCAGCACCGGAAAATCGGCCTGCAAGCCCTGGAGGATCAGTTCCACCACCTCGTTCACCGTGCTCGTGGGAGTCAGGGTCTGCACCTGACGGGACATAGCCTGGCGCACCCGCATATCCTCCAGCACGCTCTTCACCTCCACCATCCTGCCCTCTTGACCTGCGCCCAGGTAAACGAAGATGGCGACGAAAATCAGGGTGAAGCCACCGCCCACAAAGCCCCACAGCCCCAGCAGTACCGCCAGTCCCTGGCCAATGCGGACGGCAATGGCGGTGGCCCGGGCGTAGTCCATCCGCATGGCCAGGAAGGCTCGCAGCACCCGCCCGCCATCCATGGGAAAGGCCGGTACCAGGTTAAACAGGCCCAGGGTGAGGTTGGCCAAGACCAGGTAGGAGACCAGGCCGTGCCAACTCACCGTGCCCAGCACCTGGAAGAGTTCCTCCACCCCCATCGTGGAACGGATGCCCAGGGGCAGGCAGATCAGGATGAGCAAGACGGCGATGGCGATGTTGGTCAACGGCCCGGCCAGCGACATCTTGAGTTCCTGGGCTGGCTTGGCCGGCATCTCTTCCATCTGAGCCAGGCCACCGATCGGCAGCAGGGTAATTTCCCGCACCGTCACCCCATAGCGCATGGCGGTGAGGCTGTGGGCCAATTCGTGCAGGGTGACGCAGGCAAAAAGGAGTACCGTGACCACGACGCCGAACAAGGCCCCGGTCATCCCCGCGCCAGCCTGCACCCCCCAGCGATAAGCCGCCCAGACCAGGATGAGGGCGAAGGTAAAATGCACATTTATCTCGATCCCCTTGACGCTGAAGAGTTTGATAGATCCTTTCATGGCAATCTGCCTCCTTATTGCAGATGTGGTATTAGAAACGGTGTCCGCTGCTTGTATTCCTGGTATTCCGATCCAAAGCGCGCCTCTAGTTTCTTTTCTTCGATCACTTTGAGATACACCACGAGCAAAGCTGCAAAGAGTATTGTCAATCCGACGGCAGAGAGCGAACCCATCCAGATACTGATGCCGGTGTAGAAAAGATCGGCGCCCAAAGCCATTGGATTGCGGCAGTAAGCATACGGTCCTTGCACGATCAGTTCTTGGGTCGCGAAAACCGGGATTCCCTCGCCCAGCGCGAATTGAGCTTGCACGAACCACATGGCAAACAGCCATCCGGGAACGACGAATAGCAGGCCAACAGCATGATTCACCGGCCCGCAGGTAAAACGAGGTAACTGCAACCATTGATCAAGAGCGGACGCGGCTGCGACGAGAGAGAACGGGGCCACGACCATGAACACGATGCTCTCGGCAACTATGAAAACGGCTCGTTGCTTCGCACCGTGCTGACGTTCAACCCGTTTCTGGGATCTGTTCGCAGCCATCTGCTCGCCCTCTCATCCACGATGCTCCACGAACCTGGCCAAGGGATTTCTCTCTGGCCCGGTCGAGGTCTCCAGCCGAAAATGCTCCGTGCCCAGGAACAGCCGCCGACTTTCTTCCGATGCACTCAGAATGGGCGCCCCGTCCATCTGCGTACGGTGGCAATGAATGGCGGCCATCTTCGCCTGCCACACCGCCGACACGTCCACCGCCAGCGTCACCGCCTCGTCGGGCACGGTGTGCAAATGAGTCATCCCCAGCGACTGGGCCAGGCTGCGGGGCACGACGAGGTGGTAGAGCGCGACCGGGCCGTCTGCCCGCTGGAAAGCCGCGCCCGTCCAACGGCTGACGGCCACGTGGTCGGGATGGCCGGACACGCCGTCGGGAGGCCAGGTGAGCAGCACCTGGGGGCCTAGCTCTCGCACGGTCCGCATCACCTGCGCGACGGCCTGTTCTTCGTCCACCTGGGCCAGAGTTCCGTCCCTGTAGTCCAGGAAACGGGGCGGCTCGATGCCCAGAGCGCGGCACGAGCAACGCAACTCGCGCTCGCGCACCTGACCGGCCTGCTGCGCAGCCAGGCCAGAGACCCCCTCCTCGCCCCGGGTGGCGCACAGCACCCACACCCGCACGCCGCGCCGGGACAGCAGCGCCAGCGTGCCGCCGCAGCGGAACGCTTCGTCGTCCGGGTGGGCAAAGATAGCCAGCAATCTCTCGTCAGTCATCGTTGCCACCTCAGCGCAGCGCCACCGCCAGCACCGCCGCCGTCACCACCGCTCCCACTAGGCCACCGGCCGCCACCTGCGCCCAGGTGTGCCGCCGCCGGTGCACCCGCGCCCAGCCGACCAGCGGCACGGCCAGAAAGGTCACCGCCCAGGCCGGGCCAAAGAGCCACGTCAGCGCGGCGGCAAAGCCCCCCACGCCGCCAGCGTGCAGGCTGATCTTCCAGAAGGCGGAGATAGTGAGCATCGTGGCCCCCATCCCCACGTAGATCAGCAGCAGCGCCGCCAGCGAGGCTGGCGCGCCCAGCGCCCGCAGCAACAGATAGCCCAGCACGTTGCCGACCAGGTTGACAGCGATGAAGGGGGCGCGCTCCTGGCGGCGCGGCATGTCAAAGCCGCTGACCCAGCCCAGCCGCCGGCCCAGGGTCAGATAGGCCAGCGGCACGCCGTCGGCAAACAGCAACGCCAGCGCCGCCCAACCCAGGGCAGGCAGGAACGCGCCGGTCTCGGCCCAGGCCACGCCCAGAAAGACCGGCACGGCCAGCACCGAACTGTCGAACAGGATTGAGAGATAGCGGGCCAGATTGTCCATCACCTACCCTTTCGTGCGCCAGCCCAGCGCCTCATCCCATGGACAGGCCTCGATACAAGACCCGCAGGCAAAGCAGTCGGCGTGGATCTTCTTCCCCTCGAAGAAATCTGCCATCGCCTGGGTAGGGCACACTTTGACACACAATTCACACTCCCTGCACGCTTCCCGGTTGATGCGCGGCCGCAGCAGGCTCACCTGTTCCACCAGCCAGCCCAGCAGTCCAAAAGGACACAAGAACTGGCACCAGGGCCGGTAGACGAACAGACTGGCGACAAGCACCCCGCCCGAGAACAAGGCGATCCCCAAGGTGAAATTGAACGAGAAGACCTGGAACGGGTCAATGATCCCGATCCAATCCAGCCCTGCCGCGACCAATCCCGCGATCAGCGTCACGAAGGCGATGACGCGCACGGTGTTGGAAAGCCAGAAGGGTGGCTTCCAATGCCACCTCTTGGGCAGCGGCACGCGGCCGATCAAATCTTGCAGCAGCCCCAACTGACAGCCCCAGCCGCAGATGGACTTGTTGGACACCCATACCATCAACAGCAGGATGACCAGCATGGCAGCGATGGGCAGCACAAGCTGGCGCTTTACCAGTACAGTAGTGAGCAGTGTGCGCAACGAAGAGACGGGATTAGGGTTCAGGCCTCCCTGAATGACAAAGCCAAAGACAAACCCGAAGACCAACACCCCGCCGATGAGGAAAGCGAGACGTACCCTGGACGTCACCTTGTGGCGGCGCAGGAGAATCGTGGCGACGATGACGACGACAATCCACAGAACGAACTTGACCAGAACCAACGGGTTCAGAGTCATTTGATTGGGCATAGGGATACCTCCGGGAGATCAGCGTTCACCGAGGTGACGTGGTTGTTGAGCGGCTCGCCGCGCCGGAGCAGCAGGCGCTCCGCCTGGATGTGCTCGCTGGCGTGCAACGCACCCACACTGACGCCGTGCGGGTTCGGAATCTCGGACACATCCATTGTCTTTGCAGCGTTACTACTCAGCCTATGGGGGCGGCTTGTGCGGCAAACAGCCGCTCAAAACGAGATTCGCTCGCCAGAGCCGCCCTCGAGGACGAGGGCTGAGAGCCTAAGCCCATGTCATTGCGAGGAGCGTTTCTTGCGACGAAGCAATCCCCATGCGCGTCGGGGAGATTGCTTCGTCACTCCCCCACGCTCCGTTCCTCGCAATGACAGAGGGAGACTTAGTAACTACGTTGGTTGAATAGCAGGCTTTCCTTCATAATAAGTAACTACTCAGGCCACCCCACAGAAGTACAAGGGATGAAGGGGTTGCCAGTCA
>CAZPMV010000187.1:0-6390 GCA_964587335.1 uncultured Anaerolineales bacterium | reverse complement strand
ACTTCGTCTACCTGCATCAGTTCCTGTCCCCGTTCTGGGGCTACGGCTACGCCGTGGAGGGGCCAAGCGACGGCATGAGTTTCCAGCTCGGGCTGCTGCCCGTCGTGTTGGCGCTGGTCGGAACCATCGCGGCGCTGCGCCGGACTGCTCGCCATCGCGGTGTAGCGCTCTTTTTCGCCGCAGCCACGGCCATCGTCGCCTGGCTGATGACCGCTTCCTCAGAAGCCGTGTGGAGAGTAGTGCCGCTGGCCGCACTGATACAGTTCCCCTGGCGGCTGCTTGCGCTGACGGCACTCACGCTGGCGATTCTCGCAGGCTCCGCTGTCGCAGCATGCGCAACCCAAAACCCAAAACCCAAGACCCGAAACCGCTTGCAGCCTGCATGCTGGCTACTGTCCCTGCTCATCGTCATGGCCAGTTTCGCCTACACGCAGCCACAGCTCACGGAGATCACACCTCGCGACGAGAGCCGCCTGGCGGTCATTGATTTCGAGATGGAGTTCCCCGACATGCGGGGCATAACCTCCTGGGCTAGCCGTTTGCCCCAGCCTGAGGACGCGCCGCTGGTCGCGCAGTATCTGGCCGGCGAGCCGCTGACCAAGGCGCATATTCTGGAAGGCGAGGGGGAGGTCCAGACGTTGCGCCACGGCGGCGCATCGGAGGAACTGCTCGTCGCCTCGTCCGGCCCCATGCGGCTGCAATTCTACACCTACTGGTTCCCCGGCTGGGAGGTGCGGGTGGACGGTGAGTTGGTCGAAAGCTGGCCCGAGGGGTCAAACGGGCTGATCACCTTTGACGTGCCTGCAGGTGAGCATGGCGTGGAACTACGCATGACTGAAAACACCGTGCCGCGTCGCCTCGGCGGTATCCTCTCCGGGCTCAGCCTGTTGGTGACCATGGCGCTCCTATTGGGTCAGCGGAGAAGCGGAAAAACCGGAAGGGAGGTGACATGAATATCTTGAAGGCTACTATCATTGTGGTGTTGGCTGCTCTTGTCGGGAGTGCTCTTTCGGGATGCTCAAGATCAGCCATGGTCGAGTCAGGTGAGTACATCGTCGCCGATGCATATGGTGAAGCTGACGAAGCCAACATTCGCGCAGTCACGCTGGAAATCAGCCGCGACGAACGCTTGGCGGCGTTCACGCTTGCTGACGGCTCCGAGATCGTCACTTCGTTCATGCCCAGAGCTGGGAAGTGGCCGAGCGGATGTCCGTCGAACATCGGCGTAACGAACATGGAGGTCTTTGACATCGAGGAAGCTATGTTGACACTGGACTCGGTTACTTTCAATAAGCCCATCCTCGTACGGGATTGTCCGCCCGAGCCCAACCAGGTTGTTCTCCGAGAAGATGGCGAAATCGGCGGCGCTGGTACAGCCTGCAACTGGCCAGATACTTGCATCTTCTTCGCACCGAAACCAGACTAGACTGCCCCCGGTTTTGCTCTCACGGCTCAGCCTCGTGGCGACGCTCGCACTTCTGTCGGCGGAGAAGCGGAAAGAGCGAAAGGCATGAACGACAGTCAGAGGATGATGGATCGCAAAGCACTGGAAACCCTCGAATTCCATAAAATCCTGGCGCAACTGGCCGACCACGCCAGCTTCTCCGGCGGGCACGAGTTGGCCCTGGCACTCACTCCCACCGACGACCTGCGGGAGGCAGAACAGCGTCAGCAAGAGACGGCGGAGGCGCGGCAACTGCTGGTGGAAGGCGGCAAAGTGCACCTCGGCGGCGTGCACGACGTGCGGCCCCACCTGATCAAAGCCAAGCGCGGCGCGCTCCTGTTGCCCAACGAACTGCTGGAGATCCGCTCTACGCTGCAGCGCGCCCGCTCCCTGCAGCAGACGCTGACTGGAGCGTCCAGCCGTTTCCCCCGTCTGGCCGACATCGCCGCCCGGATGGAGTGCTGTCCGCACGTGGCGGCAGAGATCGGCCGCTGCATAAACGAGCGGGCCGAGGTGCGAGATAGCGCCACCCCCGAGCTGAGCCGCATCCGCCGCGAGCTGCAGGAGGCGCACAACCAGTTGCTGAGCAAGCTGCAGAAGATGGTCACCGCGCCGTCCACTGCAAGTCTCCTGCAAGAGCCCCTGGTCACGCAGCGCCACGGCCGCTACGTCATTCCCCTCAGGGCGGAGTTCAAGAGCCGCATCCCCGGCCTGGTGCACGACCGGTCCGCCAGCGGGGCTACTGTTTTCATCGAACCACTGGCGGTGGTGGAGCTGGGCAACCGCTGGCGGGAGCGTCAGCTTGAGGAGAAGCGGGAAGTGCGTCGCATCCTCGTCGAGCTGGCGGAGCTCATCGGCGACGAAGCCCCCCACATCCGCCGCATGATCGAGACGCTGGCGGAACTGGACCTGGTCTTGGCCAAGGCGAAGTACGCCGAAGCCATCCAAGGGGTACAGCCGAGGCTGGTCGGCTTCCGCAGACACAGGCTGCAAGTCGCGGGTCCCAAGGTTCGCAGTTCAAAGGTTTCGCGTTCCAAGGTTGACGCTTCGAACAGTCAAGCGGTGAAACCGGAAACCCCGAAATCCGCACCCATCATCCATCCGGGGACGGCGCTTGATCTGCGCGCTGCGCGCCATCCGCTGCTCGACCCAGCCACCGTCGTGCCCATTGACGTACACCTCAGCTCCGACACCTTCGTGCTGGTCATCACGGGGCCCAACACCGGCGGCAAGACTGTCTCCCTGAAGACCGTGGGGCTGATGGCGCTGATGGCCCAGGCAGGGCTGGCCATCCCCGCCGCCGAGGGCTCGGCCATCTCCATGTTCGATGGCGTCTACGCTGACATCGGCGACGAGCAATCCATCGAGCAAAGCCTGTCCACCTTCTCCTCGCACATGACCAACATCGTCCGCATCCTGCGCCGGGCCACGCCCCGCAGCCTGGTGCTGCTGGACGAACTGGGCGCAGGCACTGACCCAGAGGAAGGGAGCGCGCTGGCGCGGGCGCTGCTCTCGCACCTGGTCGAACGGGGCATCACCGCCTTGACCGCTACCCACTACTCCGACTTGAAAGCCTTCGCCCACGTGACGCCCGGCGTGGAGAACGCTTCGGTGGAGTTCGACATGGAGACGCTGGCCCCCACCTTCGAGTTGAGCATCGGGCTGCCCGGCCGGTCGAATGCGCTGGCCATCGCCCGGCGCTTGAGGCTGCAGGAGAGTATCCTAACCGAGGCAAGCTCTCTGGTGCGACCTGAGTCGCTGGAGACGGAATCGCTGCTGGAGGACATCCGGCGCACGCGGCAGGGAGCGCGGCGGGCACAAGCTGAGGCAGAGGCGAAGATGCGCCAGGCACAGGCCCAGGAAATGGATCTGCGGCACCGGCTGAGCCACATCGAGGCCGCAAGGAGGGCAGTGCTCAACGAAGCACGGGCCGAGGCACAGGAGCTGCTGGAAACGACGCGGGAAGAAGTAAAGCGAGTGCAAGCGCGGCTGTCCCGCACAGGCGACGTGCACGATAGCTGGCTGGCCGAAGCCGAGGCCGAACTGGCGCGGCGCGCCCGAGAAACCGCGGCGCTGGACCCGGAAGTTGAGACGCCGTCACCGGCGCCAACAGAGCCCTTCGCAGAAGGCGAGAGGGTATGGGTACCCAGCCTGCAGAGCAGCGGCGAGATCATCTCCCTGAACCAAGCAGAGGCAGAGGCTGAAGTGCAGATCGGATCGTTCCGACTGGAATTGCCCTTGAGCCGTTTGCGGAAGTCGGACGCGCAGGAGCCCGCGCAGCCAGGCAGACCGTCAGCCGTCACCGGCGAGAGCAGGAGCTTCACTCATCCCTCACCTGGGACCGAGCTGCACCTGCGCGGGATGAGGGTGGAGGAGATGCTTCCCGAGTTAGAGAGGTATCTGGACGAGGCGTATCTAGCGGGACTACCGTGGGTGCGCATCGTCCACGGCAAGGGCACGGGGCGACTGCGAGAGGGGGTGTGGGAGGCTCTGAGGCAACACCCCTACGTCGTCGGGCAGCGGCTGGGCGAGCAGGGCGAAGGCGGGGACGGAGTCACCGTGGTCACGTTGGCCAGCGGATGACATCGCACTATTCCTCACACTACTCCAGGGAGATATCACCATGCATCTTCGAGCCAGGCTGATCTTTCTGGCGCTGGTGCTGACCCTGGCGCTGCTGGCAGGCCTTACCGGCGAGCCATCTGCCGCCGGGCCAGGCGATGAGTCGCCAGATCCCTTCATTGCCCAACTGCTGGCGCAGGTGGATACCACCACGCTGACCGGCTACGTGGCCGACCTCAGCGGCGAGCGGGCGGTGATCATCGGCGGCGAGGAGTATACCTTTGAGACCCGCTACTCCTATTCTGAAGGCATCAAGAAAGCCGCTCAGTACCTTCATGAACACTACGACGCGCTGGGACTGGACGTCGCCTTTCACGATTACATCCATGGTGACCACATCTGGCGCAATGTGGAGGCCACTCTGCCCGGCGCAGGCGAGCCGGAGCGCATCTACATCATCTGCGCGCACGTCGACAGCATCTCCCGTCATCAGCCAATGACCGATGCCCCCGGAGCTGACGACAACGCTAGCGGCACGGCAGCGGTGATGTTGGCAGCCGACATCCTCAACGGACATCAATTCGAGTATACGATACGATTCGTGAACTTCTCCGGTGAGGAGCAGGGGCTGCACGGCAGCGCTGCCTACGCCGCCCGCTCGCGGGCGCAGGGAGAAGACATCGCTGGCGTGATCAATCTGGACATGCTGGGCTGGGACGCAACGGGCGGACCGGACATAGACTTGCACGCCGGCGCCGAGACCACCTCCCTGGCCCTGGCCCATACCTTCAGCGAGACGGTGACGCTGTACGATCTCTATCTGCTGCCGCAGATCATCGGCCTGGGCGCCACGAGGGCCAGCGACCACAGCTCGTTCTGGGACAACGGCTACGCGGCCATCCTGGCCATTGAGGACTACTACCCCAACCGGCAAGACTTCAATCCCTACTATCACAGCGGCAACGACCTGCTAGAGCACATCAACACGGTCTACTTCACCACCCTCACTCAGGCAGTGCTGGCCACGCTGGTCACCCTGGCTGAGCCGGTGCTGACACCCGAACCCACGCCGACGGCTGAGCCGTCGCACGTCAGCATCTTCATGCCATTTGTGTCGGCAGGAGCAGCAAAGCCCTGAGACGGCTCATCACTGGCCAAGCGCACCGTTCCTCTGCGGCATTCGGTATTTGCTCCCATAGTGGTAACATGGTGTGTAGACGCCACCACGATCTGACTTGACGGGGGAGACGTGGTAATGGACATCAGACCAATCAAGACTGAGACGGACTACCATTCTGCACTGCGGCAGATAGATCGTCTTTGGCGTGCTGAGCCAGATACGCCTGAAGGCGACAAGCTGGAAGTCTTGGTTGCCCTTGTGGAAGCGTACGAGAAGAAGCACCACCCGATACCACTGCCCGACCCTATTGACGCCATCGAATACTACATTGAGAGCCGCGGTCTGACGCGACACGACCTGGAACCCTACATCGGCACTCGAGCTCGTGTTTCTGAGATACTGAATCGCAAGCGGCGTCTGACGCCAGGGATGATACGGAAGCTTGAAGAGGGACTCGGCATTCCGGCTGCAGTTCTGATCCAAGACTACCCTGTCCGTATCTCCGAAGAAACCGCTGTAGCCCATCCCATATCAATGGTGGTGACTGGCGAAGCGGCTCAAGCACGCGCAGGGTAGCACCCCAGGGCACAAGAAGAGTGCGCCATCTGTCCTCGTCCGGGCTGTGGGTCGGCTGATGCTACTGCGTCAGCGCGCCGTAACCTGGGTGTGCTGCCATTTGTGACCATGATGCTGCTGTGCGTGGCAGGGTGAGGGTAGGCTCTCACCCAAGGGACCCGTCCGGGAAGGTGTACCCCCAGACGCTCGCTCGTGGATAGATGCCTGGGAGAGGGTAACAGCAGAGATACCTCAGATTATTCGGGGCATTGAGGACGAGTTTCGAAGCACACTGGGCAAACCCAGAACCTAGATGGTTCCTGTTGCAGTTCATCGCGACGTTCTTGTGATTGGCACCTCAAGGCGATCGTGCCATACTCACCATGTAAGGCTGGTTTGGTGGGGGGTGCACAGTAACTAACCCTAACGACCGCGCCGAGTTGCTTCTCAGCATCATGTTCCTGCTCATCCTCTCCATATGCAGGGTGCAGCCGCGCCTTGCACGCCACGACGAGACTTTGACTATCATCAAGACTCGCTTCTGGCAAATCGACGTCAACCACTGGCCCAGTGGGCACACGGTCATCCGTTGGCAAGCTGTTGATCGTCACCTCAATCGAGGGGTAGCAATGTTGGTGTGGTGAGGGTTGAGGGGAAGTGACAACGTGGAACAAGACACGGACTTCGAGGGTCTTGAAGATCACGAAAT